>JAEWAC010000188.1 GCA_023391895.1 Bacteroidota bacterium | reverse complement strand
CCATGAAGTTTGCCAGGCTGCTTCATAAAGCAGTGGTGGCAGGAAGATGAAAAAAACGACCTCCGGCTCAATGGTAATGCGTGAAAAGAGTGACGTAAAACTGAGTAGCAAGCCACCCAAAACCAATACAATTGGATACGCCACCTTCATCTTATTGGCAAGCATGACCAATCCAAGAATAATTAGAATAAGAAAGATGTATTGGATGAAAATGGTTTGCATACCGGAAAGGTTAACCCAAAATTACCGAAAGCCCTTTAGCGGGCTTTCAGGGAGTCGTTTCACTGACTAATGGGGTTTTGGACGATTTATGAGCCTGGCTTTGCAATCCCCAGGTTTCACGGATATGTTTTTCGGGATTTCCTACAAGCTCTGCAATGAAAGATGCAATGCTTTTTTGCGAAATGACAGCACCATTCTCCCTTTCGCCTTTTTGGCTAACTCATAATCCACTTCGTTTGAACTGGTGAACCAGGAGGGTCTTAATATGGCATAGTCAGGGTCAGACGCTTCGATAACATCCGAAAGTTTCCTATAAGGTTGTAAAACAGCACGTAATGGAGTGTCATAGATACCGATAGAACTGATGGCAATGATTCGTTGCACACCTGCCTCCTGCATGGCATTTACAATGTTTTGGGCCATCGCCTCCTAATTACCGGCAAGGTTCACATACACTATACCCTGTCCGTTGATGGCCTTTTTCAGCTTTGGGTAATCCATCACGTCGGCTTCTACAATCGTTGCATTGAGAAGGTTCCTGTTCCGCAAACGGCTTTTCTTCCGCAGAAATAAGGTAAGATGAACATCTTTTTGCCTTTACAACTCTTCAATTACGTAATAACCAAGACTACCACTTGCGCCAATAACTATTACGTTTTTCATTCTTTACTTATTCGTTTGTTGCGCCTGCACGCCGGTATACCGATCTCCAACAATCTTGATTTTCGAAACCGCTTCCGAAAAGCTTTTGAGTTCTTCCGGGCTAAACATAAAGTCTGCCGCCCCCAGGTTTTCCTGCAAATGCGCTCCTTTTGTAGTGCCGGGGATAGGCACGATCCAGGGTTTTTGCGCCAGCAGCCACGCTAATGCCACCTGAGCCGGGGTTAAGCCTCTTGGGTTGCCAAATGCATACAATACATCAATCAGTGCCCAGTTGGCCTGGATCGCATCCGGCTGGTAGCGGGGCAGAGTGGGCCGGTTATCATTGGCAGGGTTGTATTGGGTCCGCTCATTGATCATGCCGGAAAGAAAACCCCTGCTGAGCGGGCTATAGGGCACAAAGCCAATTCCCAACTCCTCACAAACGTTTAAAACCTCATGCTCCGGCCCCCTTGTCATAAGCGAGTATTCGCTTTGCAGGGCGGTAACTGGCTGCACCGCATGGGCTTTACGAATAGCTTCCGCGCCGGCTTCGCTTAAACCAAAATGTTTCACCTTTCCTTCCTGTATTAGATCTTTCACGGTGCCGGCCACCGCTTCCATCGGCACATTGGGGTCCACCCGGTGCTGGTACAGCAAATCAATATAATCCGTCTTCAATCTTTTTAAGGATTGTTCCACCACTGCTCTTATCCTTTCCGGCCGGCTGTCCAAACCCAGACCAGGCTTGCCTTCTTTAAACCCGAACTTTGTGGCCAGTATGACCTTCTTCCGGAAAGGCGTTATTGCTTCTCCAACCAATGCTTCGTTAATGAATGGCCCATAGGCTTCTGCAGTATCAAAGAAATTCACACCCATGTCATAGGCATTCCGGATTAATGCAATTGACACCTTTTTATCCGGCACAAAGCTGCGGTGGTAGCTCATGCCCATACAGCCCAGTCCAAGTGCAGACACTTCGATGCTGTGTTTGCCTGATCCCAGCCTGCGGCGTTTTTCAATAAAGGGAGTATTCTTTCTATCATTCTGACTAGCTGAATACGGGCCTGCCTGAATACGGTTAGCCGCAGGAGCAACTATCCATCCTGCCCCAAGAAATGACGCCGCTTTTAGAAAGCTACGCCGTCCCGATGATTTTAATTGTGTCATATTTAAGCGATTAAAATGAGGTAAGGAAGGGAGCCATTGCAGCCTTGAGACTACAATCCTTCCTACCGTTTGATGAATGTAGTAAGCTGACAGCTTTAGCAAAGCAACCCACCTTTATTCGTTTACCGATCAATTGTCCTTTGTGCCTGCTCTGAGTAGCGGGCCCCTTGAACCGGAATGGCGGCAAAGGCCGTGTCAATCTCACTGATGTCTTTTGCGGATAGCTCAAGGTTAACAGCACCCAGGTTTTCCTCCAGGCGATGCAACTTCGTCGTGCCGGGTATGGGAACCATCCAGGGTTTTTGCGCCAGCAGCCAGGCCAAGGCTACTTGTGCCGGTGTTGCTTCTTTCTGTTGAGCGATCTCACCTAACAGGTCCACTAACCTTTGATTGGCTTTCCGGTTTTCTTCCGCAAACCGGGGTACGGTATTGCGAAAATCAGCACTATCGAATTTAGTATTCTCATTGATGGCGCCAGTTAGAAACCCTTTGCCAAGCGGGCTAAAAGGAACGAAGCCGATGCCCAGTTCTTCCAATGTTGGAATGATGGCCTCCTCCGGCTCTCTCCACCAAAGCGAGTATTCACTTTGCAGGGCCGCTACCGGCTGAACGACATGCGCCCGCCGAATGTTTTGAACACCCGCTTCCGATAGCCCAAAGTGTTTTACTTTGCCTTGCTGGATTAACTCTTTTACCGCACCCGCTACGTCTTCAATCGGCACGTCCGGATCTACCCGGTGCTGGTAATATAGATCAACTACATCGGTTCTCAATCTTTGCAAGGAGCCTTCCACTGCTTTTTTGATATGCTCAGGGCGGCTATTCAGGGCTGTCCATCTTGAACTGGCATCACTTCCTGCAGCTGGCGCCCAGCCAAACTTGGTAGCGATCACGACCTCATGGCGAAAAGGTGCCAGGGCCTCCCCCACCAGTTCCTCGTTCGTAAAAGGACCATACACTTCTGCCGTATCAAAGAACGTAACCCCCTTTTCAACGGCAGTCCGGATGAGCTGGATCATTGCATTTTTATCCGGAGCAGGTCCGTACCCAAAGCTCATACCCATACAGCCCAAACCAAGGGCAGAGACTTCCAGGCCGCTTTTTCCTAGCTTTCTGTACTTCATATTAAAATAGTTATATGATAAATAGTTGATTGCAGAGCACGCATGCTAGCATAAAGCTTATACCTTATTCTGTATGCGCTATGCAAAGGTCTATGCTATCAAAAGGTGAGTTGTTATACAGATTACGGATTTATCTACCAAGATTACTGATGGAGGGCTCTATACGAAATATGCCTCAAAGGAAAACGTAAATTTGAAGTAGACAAAGCGCAGAGAACATGGAAAATACCGTGACATTTGATACCGTCAGCCAGTATAACACTTTCAACCAACATGAAACCCTGCACCCACTGGTGAGTATCCTGGACTTATCTAAAGCCAACCCCCGAAAGCGTTCCCGCATGCACATCGGCCTTTATATGGTCATTTTAAAAGAGGTGAAGTGCGGGGACTTGAAGTATGGGCGCCATTATTACGACTACCAGGAAGGCACGTTGGTATTCCTGGCCCCGGGACAGGTGGTGGGTGTTGAAAATGTAGGAGAGACCTACCAACCCCAGGGAAAAGCATTGGTCTTTCACCCGGATTTGTTCCGCGGCACTTCGCTTGGGCGCCACATGGATGATTATTCCTTTTTTTCTTACCAGATAAATGAGGCGCTTCACTTGTCTGAACGGGAGCAACAGGTTGTTTTGGATTGTTTTTCAAAAATTGGAACAGAGCTTCAACACGCCATCGACAAACACAGCAAACAGCTGATCATCTCCAATATTGAATTATTGCTCAATTACTGTGTACGCTTTTACGACCGCCAGTTTATTACACGCGATCATGTACACAAAGGTGTTTTGGAACGATTTGAAACCTTGCTGAACGACTATTTCAAATCAGATAAGCCGCAAACCATTGGACTGCCTGCGGTAGGCTATTGTGCTAGTGAACTAAATCTGTCAGCCAACTATTTTGGCGACCTCATCAAAAAGGAAACCGGTAAAACTGCACAGGAATACATCCAGACGAAAGTGATTGATGTGGCTAAGGAAAAAATATTTGCCCCAGGCAAATCAGTCAGCGAAGTGGCTTACGAACTGGGGTTTAAGTACCCGCAACATTTTACCCGCTTTTTCAAGCAACGGGTGGGCTACACACCAAATGATTACAGGAGGCTGAATTAACCTATGGAAGTTAAAAAGCAAGCCTCACTCTTTAATTCCTCGCTAGCAAAATAAGAGGCCGAATAACGAGCCCATAAGGCAAACCACTATAGTGTCCTTTCTATGATAGACTGTATTATCCTACTTGAAACATTACACAACGGCATTGCTGCATTTCAAGCCTGCCACCGCACGGCACTCAACGTGCAGCATTTTGTAATGACAAGGGTTCTAACAAATTAAATTCAGATTATTTTTTCGCACCCCTATTCATGCGGACGTACTCCATTTCACCACTAATAACAAGGCAATTCTCAAAACCAAATTATTTCTTACCGCATTTAAAATACGCACTGCGGTTTTTGCCTTCCAATTGTTTGCGCCTGCAATAAGTCCTTAATAGTACACAGTAACAGATAGCGATCCCTCCTTAAAGGAAGTAATACTATACTGTTTTCAACTTTATGAAATTTGTCGTCAATGGTGAATACCAAATCATAATACCGATAACAGTTTCGTATCAATACATTTTATTTAAAAACCCATATGGGAAAATAAAAGGCTTCACCTGCGGTGAAGCCTTTTCGTTCGGTTGTCTATTGTCACACTATTGCTATGGATGCTTATACTGGGAAACGGCAATTCGTTTTATGATTGATATGCAACGGCTATCCAAACGGGTTTATGACCAAGGTAAAATAAACTCCTTCAAATCCCATAGTATGAATGCCGCTGTGTTGTCTCTTTCGTGTATCCTTTTGCAACAACAGCATTTCGTTATCTGGATAGCGGCCTGGTATGAGTATTCTCTATTGACCATTCACCATTGACGGTAAATTTCATAAAGTTGAAAGCAATTCAGTATAAGGCCATTAGTTTTTTATTAGCACTATAGGTGAGATGCTGGTTTCACTATGACGCTTTTGCCTGATTCATGGGAAGCAAATCCAGCATGAGCGACTGGTACCATTCATCACCAATTGCTGAGTTTTCCTACACGGTTTCCTCAATGACTTTCTTCCCTGTAACTGCTTCACCCAAAGTAAATTCGGGAAGTGCCATGATTTTTCCTCCTTGCAAAGCAGATTCATGCGCCAGAATGCCCACACAGGTGATATTGGCAGATTGCGTTGCATTGGGAAAGGGCGCTCGCTTTTCGACCAGCGCACTCACAAATTCATGCACCAGGTGCGGATGAGAACCGCCATGCCCGGCACCTTGCGTAAAAGATAGGTGCTGATGCTCATCGGTATCATACACCCCTTTGGTGGTAAAGCGCTGAATAGGCTCCGGCAACAAATGCGCATAATCAGGAGCATGCACTTCTTCCGGTATTTCCGGTTCCGGTTTTTTAGCCGTGTGTACTACTAAGGGCTCTCCTTCAATCAGGGGCCATTCTACCGACTTTTTAGAACCATACACTTCAAAGCTTTCCCGGTACTGGCGGGCCACATCAAAAAGGGAGCGGTATACATGGGCACTCAGGTCAGCCCCCCTGAACCTGATGTGAGTGCTTTCCACAGCAAAAGGCGAATTGTAGTGGGCATGCAATTCTTCCCGGATGGTGCCCGACCCAAAACAGGAAACATATTCGGCCTCCGCCCTGGTTAATGCCAGCACAGGACCAACGCAATGCGTAGCATAATGCATCGGCGGCAGTCCCGGCCAGTAGTTGGGCCATCCATCCATATCCTGCTGGTGGCTTGCTTTTAAAAACTGCACCTTGCCCAGTTCACCATTTTCATACAGTTCTTTCATAAAAAGAAACTCACGGGCATACACCACGGTTTCCATCATCATATAAGTAAGGCCGGTTTCCTGCACCAACTCCACGATCTGCCGGCACTCTTCTACTGTAGTAGCCATAGGCACGGTGCAGGCCACATGTTTACCAGCCTTCAAAGCTTTGATGGACTGAACGGCATGGTCAGGAATGGGTGTATTGATATGCACCGCGTCAATGTCCGGATCTTTCAAAAGTTCATCGTAATCGGTATATCTTTTTTCAATGCCAAATGCATCGCCAATCTCATTTAACTTCTGTTCATTACGCTGGCAGATGGCATACATGTTAGCATTGGGATGGCGCTGGTAAATGGGAATAAATTCGGCCCCAAAGCCCAGACCTACAATAGCGATATTTATTTTCTTACTCATCGACTAGAGATTTAATGGTTGTTTTTTGATGTTGTTCATCCTGATTATGGCCAGCCCAATCTTTTAAAAAGCGCAGACCGTCTTCCGCAAAGGCGTCCTGGCTTTCTGCCATCGGATGCCAAAAGCAAACCGCGCCGGCCAGTTCTTTATTTTCAGGTGTAAAGCTTTCAATGGTAACAATGCCATTGTAATTGATTTTTTCCAGGCCTCTTTTATAAGCATCCCAGCGG
>JAEWAC010000259.1 GCA_023391895.1 Bacteroidota bacterium | reverse complement strand
AAAAGAGCCCCTGAAAAGAGGCTCTTTTTTTTATATCACGGATTTCATGGATCTTAAAAATATTACGCAGATGGATAAAAGCATATGGGGTTTTGAAGAAGTTGATTGGCTGGTAAGTTGAGTGGTTGAGTGCTTTGGTGCTGTGTATGGGTTTTTAAAGAAGTTTACCGGGAACTTACCTGATCAGAGGGCTTGCATTTTTTAACCCCTCTTGCACTGTCATGCCGAACTTGTTTCAGCATCTCCTGACGCTGTATGGACTTTTAAAGAGGTTGGTGTCTTGTACATCCTCAGTCGAAAAAAGTTTTAAATGCCTAGACGTCCATTCCAGTGCTGTATTGAAAACAACAGCCCGGCATCCCTCTCCACCGGGGAGGGATCAGAGGGAGGGGCCAAACCCTTCAAAAGCCCATACTGCTCTTTTTCATTTTGCATTTTGCATTTTACCCTGCCTCCCGCTCCACCGGAGAGTGGCCGCCCTATGGGTTTTTAAGAAGTGCGCCGGCGGCATCACTTCGATTCGGCTTTGGTTCCGACGCTCCGTTCATAGGCTGGTATGGCTATGGGGCTGTAGTGAATTTGAAGACTGTCGGTCCTACTGGAATGTAATTACTTCCCTTCATTTTAAGTATCTTGTTGCAGCATTTTAATCCACTTCATATGCAAAAACTCCTGACTGCCTTTTTCCTCTTCATCGCCTCGGCCTGCTTTGGCCAAAACAAGTTGCCCCTGTTAGAGTTGCTCACCAAAGACCATAAAACCAGTCTACGCGGTTTGAGCGTGGTAAACGACCGGGTGGTTTGGGTCAGCGGCAGCAATGGCACTGTAGGCAAATCCACCGACGGCGGCAAAACCTGGAAATGGCTGGTGGTAAAAGGCTTTGAACAAAGGGACTTCAGGGACATTGAAGCGTTTGATGCGGCAACGGCTGTTATCATGGCGGTGAATGCACCGGCCTATATTTTAAAAACCAACGATGGCGGCGAAAGCTGGAAGGTGGTATACGAAAACAAAACCGAAGGCATGTTTTTAGATGCCATGGAGTTTTGGAACGAGCAGGCCGGTATTGTGGTAGGCGATCCAATTGACGGTAAGTTTTTTATTGCCCGCACCTTTGACGGCGGCAGCAAATGGACCGAAATACCCGACGCTTACAAGCCGGTGGCCGACAGCGGCGAGGCCTGTTTTGCCGCCAGCGGCACCAACGTGCGGGTGCTGGACCGCGACGAAGCCGTTTTTGTATCGGGCGGCTTACGCTCCCGGGTCTTTATCAGAAACACGCCCGTGGTCCTGCCGATTGTACAGGGAAAAGCAACCACCGGCGCCAATTCCATTGCCGTACTGGACCACAACAAACTCAATGGCGGCACCACCATGATCGTAGTAGGCGGCGACTTTAGTGCCGACACAATTTCTGCACAAAACTGTTTTTATACTACAGACCGGGGCCTGACCTGGACGGCCGCTAAAACACCACCGAGCGGGTACCGGAGCTGCGTGGAGTATCTTTCAAAAACCCATGTCATTGCCTGTGGCACTTCCGGTGTGGATTATTCCCTGGACGGTGGTAAAACCTGGCGCCTCCTCAGCAAAGAAGGTTTTCATGTAACCCGAATAGCTAAAAATGGTTCGGCTGTATTTTTAGCCGGCAGCAATGGCAAAATTGCCCGGCTGAATTATCAAACCAGGAAGCGGAAATAATTCTTTACTATCGGTTGACTTTCCGGTGAAAAGAAAGCACGGTGTAACAGATCATGATTATATGGGAATATCAGCCTGCAGCTGCACAACACTCCTCTTTACCACAATAAAATAAAAAATAGAAAAGGCTTCAAAATGCTATATGCATTCGAAGCCTTTTGCTGTAGGTGGATGCAAAAAAAGTTTTGCTATTTCAATTCAGCCAGGATTTCTTTTACCGAAGGACGTTTGCGGTAGTCGTCGTTGAAATAACGATAGGTAACCGAACCTTCCCTGTTAATGATGTAAACGGCGGGCACTGGTAAATACGCCTGGTCTTTTTGCTGGTTGAGGGCCAGTAAATCGATACCGGCGTTTTTGTAGCGGCCCAAAGCCCTCTCTTCTACCTGGAAAGCCACTTTATAACCTTTAGCTATTTTCATATCAGCATCCGATACTATGGGAAATACGGCTTTTGTTTTTTCTACCGTTTTAGTCACACCTTCTGCGCCTTCCGGCGTGATGGCTACCAGCTGTGCTCCTTTTTCGGTGATGTATTGCAGCGAATCCTGAAAGCGGGTCAGCTCCTTATTGCAATACGGACACCAGTTGCCCCGGTAAAACACTACCACGACGGGCCCTTTTCTGCGCAGGTCCCGCAGATTTACTTCCACGCCGCTCTGGTCTTTGGCTTTAAAGTCGGGCGCCTTGGAGTTGATAAACAAACCTTCCGGCTTATCCTGTGCCCGGGCAAAAGAAAATACAGGCAGTAAAAAAAGAAGAACAAATAGTTTTTTCATAAAAGGTATTTGCTGATCCAAATATAAAATGCAGACGCAAGAAATGCCATAGGGGTTGGATGACTTAACATTTTCTTACCGCACTCTCGGTCTCTCACCTAATGGAGAGGGAGGTATGAAAAATTCAAAATGAAAAATGAAAAAAGAGAAGATCATGGGCTTTTGAAAGAGTTGATTGGTTGAATAGTTTAAATATTGAGTGATTTAGATGCAGGAACTCTTTCAAAAGCCCATATGCTTTTTAATCAGTGAAATCCTTTCTCCAATCTGTGTAATCTTTGATTCAAAAACCCATACACAACCTTCAACTTCTCAACTTCTTCAAAACCCCATTTGCCTTTACCAATCTGCGAAATCCTTATCAAATCTGTGATCCAACTTGTGAACATGTGAACTGGTGAACTCAAGAACCTTAAACCTTAGACTTTTAACTCCTCCTCTCATTTCTTGAACATAAAATACACGGCACCCAGCAAAAAGCAAAAGCTGATGAGGTACTTGAAATGAAATGGTTCTTTCATGACCCATACGGCAAATACGCTAAATACCACCAGCGTGATGACCTCCTGTATCATCTTCAGTTGAAAGGTGCTGAACCCACCGACAAACCCATACCGGTTGGCAGGCACCATCAGGCAGTATTCCAGAAAGGCAATTATCCAGCTGAGCAGGATGGCTTTCCAAAGCGGCCAGCCCGTGTGTTTTAAATGGTAATACCAGGCAAACGTCATGAAGATGTTGGACAGCAGCAATAATACGATGGTACGCATAGGTGATATTAATAAATGACGGGCCTGCAACAAATCGTGAATGGTCCATGGTGAATATTCAACAGGAAGTAAGGCTCCTTCAACTCGTGAAAAAGCGAACTGGTAAACTCGTGAACTTTCAACTTTAAACCTTCAACCTTCAACTTCCTAATTCGCCAGGCTCCTGAAGTCAACGGATACCAGTTTGCTCACGCCAGGTTCCTGCATGGTCACACCGTAAATAACGTCTACGGTACTCATGGTGGTCTTATTGTGGGTAACAATAATGAACTGCGAGTTCTGGCTGAACTCACGGATCATTTTAGTAAACTTACCCACGTTGGCGTCATCCAGCGGGGCATCCACCTCATCCAGTATACAGAAAGGCGCCGGCTTGATCAGGTAAATGGCAAACAACATGGCGGTAGCGGTAAGGGTACGCTCTCCCCCACTCAACTGGTTGATGCTGCTGGGGCGCTTGCCTTTGGGCTTGGCCATAATGTCGATGCCGGTTTCCGCCAGGTTATCCGGGTTCTCCAGAATCAGGTCGCACTGATCGTCTTCGGTAAACAGGGCTTTAAATACCTTTTGAAAGTTTTCCCGCACCTGGTTAAAGGTGTCCAGGAACTTCTGGTTGGCGGTGGTTTCCACTTCGGCTATGGTTTGCAGCAGGCTTTCCTTGGCGGTGACCAGGTCGTTCTTTTGTTCTACAATAAACTCGTAGCGCTTTTTCATTTCTTCAAAAGCCTCAATGGCCGTGGGGTTTACTTCGCCCAGGTTTTCCAGCCGCTTTTTCATCCGGTCTGCTTTTTCCTGCAGTTCTTCTACAGGTGTATCGCCGGTTCGGGGCTCATCCAGTATGTCTTCCAGGTTAATGCGAAACTCCACGCTCAGGCGTTCCTTCATACCGGCCAGCTGCAGTTTTACGTCCGTCAGCTTATCTTTTATTTCCGACAACAGGTGATCGGTATGTTCTTTTTCTTTTACCACCTGGCGCAACTCGCTTTCTTTGGCGCTTAACTGGTTGCGCAAATGGTAGTAAGCCTGGTCGGCTTCGTTCAGGGCGTGCTCCTCGGCATCTTTACGGCCCAATAATTCGTACAAAGTCTCTTCCACCGTGGTCAGGCTTTCCTGCGACTGCTTGATGCTGGAAGTGGTTTCGGCCAGTTGGGTCGCATTGGTCTGCACCTGCGTTTTCAGTTCATTCAGCTGGTTGCTTTTAAACTGCAGCTCCTGCTTTAAAGAATTGATCTTGCTTTGCTGGCGGGTAACCTGCAGGTTCAGGTTGTTGTATTGCAGGCTTAATTCGTTGTACTGAGTTTCAAGGTTTCGGTTGGCTTGCTCGGCCTCCTGCAGCTGGGTGGCATAGCTGTTTAAATTTTCATTCAGGTCCGACAATTCATCCCGCACATTGCCAATGGAATCATGCGTCTGCTCCAGTTGGGTTTCCAGGTCTTCGATGCGGTTGCGGGAAACGGCCTGGGAATGCTGCAGGTTTTCCAGCTTGTTTTGCAGGCCAAACAACTGGTTGTTCAGTTGCTGCATCTCTCTTTCTGTATCCCGTATCACGTTTTCCTTCAGGTCAGCCGTTAACTGTTGGATCTCCTGGTGCCGGGTCTGAATCTCTTCGTTCAGCTGGTCTACTATGGACTTTTGAAGAATAATTTCTTCACGTAGCTTTTCCAGGTTTTTGGCGCGGCCAATTTTTTTTCCTTCAAACAAGCCCACACTGCCACCGGTCAGGCTGTATTTGCCTTTTACATACTTGCCATGCTTTTCCAGGATAACAGCACCGTTGGCGTTTTCCAGCACCGCTTCCGATTCGGCAATAAATACATTACCCAATAACTCGCGGGCCAGCTTTTTAAACGGCTCGTCCACTTCAATCACCTCCAGGGCAGCAATGGTGCCGTCGGGCTGGTGGGCGGTTTTGCCGTCTGCATTTTCAGCCACCTTGTCCAGCAAAAAGAAATTGGCTTTTCCTTTTTTGTGGTTGTCCAGCAGGTGTACGGCCTGCAGGCCTTCCTGCAGGTTAGCCACCACGTAATAGTTCAGGTAAGGCTCCAGCACATTTTCCACCGCCGCCCGGTATTCTTCTTTTACGTAGATGATGTCGGATAAAATGGGGGCGGTATGATTCCAGCCTTTGTTGTTGTGCAAAAACTTCACACTTTCGGGATAGCCTTCCATTTTGTCCACCAAACTCTTCAAAAGATCATGTTCGTTCTTCTTGGCGTCCAGCTTGCGGGTTTCGGCTGCCAGTTGCGTACGCAGGCCTTCCAGCAATGTTTGGGTTTTGGCAATCTGCTCTTTGGTGTTGTTATGGTGCTGCTGCAGTTGCTCCAGCTCCAGCTGTTTTTCCTGCAGTTGTTTTTGTTTGGATTCTTTTTCCATCTCCAGTTGTACCATCTGCTCTTCGCGGTTGGCCCGTTCTTCTTCCAGCTGGTGCAGGGTGCGCTGCAGGTTTTGAATGGAGGTATCGGCTACTGCCACTTTCTTTTCGGCATCAAACTGGTGGCGCTGCGCCTGCTGGTAGCTCGTTCTTAATTGGTTCACCTGCGACCGGCTCTGGTCTACGATGCTGCGCCGGTCATCCACCTCTTTTCGCATAGCTTCCAGTTGGGCCGTAATATCAGTAAGAGCCGATTCTTCACCTGTTACCTGCTGCTGGGTAAACTGAATGCTTTCTTCAATGCCCTTGATCTGGTCTTCGGCCTTATCCAAAAAGGCACTCAGGTTGGTTTCCCGTTCCTGCAGGTATTCCAGCCGCTGCGATGCCAGGTTCTTTTCATTTTCACGGGTGCGCACCGTTTGTACCAGCTCGTTGTAGCCCTGCTGCAGTTGGT
>JAEWAC010000242.1 GCA_023391895.1 Bacteroidota bacterium | reverse complement strand
CCTAAATACCGTGTGAATGCCGGTGTGGCCAACAGCGGCCTGGGCAAAAGCAGGCGTTTTGGGTTTAATGTGCTGTTTCACTGGCAGGATGCCTTCTGGTGGGATGGTGAGCTGGCCAATGGACCTTTAGATGCTTTCAGCACCGTAGATGCACAGGTAAGCTACAGGTTTCCTAAAGTAAAATCCATCCTTAAGCTGGGCGGTACCAACGTGTTTAACACCTATTACAAAAATGCCTATGCCAACCCGGAAATCGGCGGCTTGTACTATGTAAGTATCGGTTATAATATTTTATGATGCGGACTGCTTTGCCGGTTGTATAAGACAGCTGGTAAAGGTCCCTTTCTTTCTCCTTATTCCTTCATCCAACCATTTATTTGTATGAAACAGATGTTTATAGCAGCTGCAGCCACCCTTTTGGCTTCCTGCACCCATATTTATTATGCACCCAACACTGCTAACACGCCTTTGCTTTCCGAAAAAGGCGAAACCAGGATCAATGGCGTTTACTGCAAGGGTTATGATACAGAGTTTACGGGCGGTGAATTACAGGTGGCCCATGCCTTTGGTCCTAACTGGGGTATCATGATCAATGGCATGTCCGTTTCTAGAGATGAAAATACCGGCGACTATATGGAAAGTGGAAAAGGAGGGTATGCGGAAGCGGCTGCCGGCATTTTCAAGCCCATTTCTTCCGACAAAAAGTGGATGGTGGAACTGTATGGCGGCGGCGGTAAAGGCAGCGTTAAAAACGACTATGGGTTGGGCCGCCACTCCACCGTAGGTATCACCAAACTGTTTGTACAGCCGGCTATGGGTTTTAAAACAAAATATTTTGAAGCGGCCTTTGCGCCCAAGCTTAGCTATGTAAGCTGGAATGTAAAAGATAAAACGGGAGTACATGACGATCCATCCTCTGGCCAGAGTATGGCTACTGCCGATCTGAGTGCTATTGAAAAAAGCCCGCACTTTATGGCCTTTGAACCAGCCCTGATTGTACGGGCTGGTGGAGAAGGGTTTAAAATACAGGGCGCCTTGTCTTTTTCCAGCAACAGCAAGAATAACCAAAACACCTTCCTGGCTGAAAGCTTGAATGGAAGCCTGGGTGTTTCCATTAATTTCCGGTCTGCCAAAAAACAATAGTATCCTATTGGCGTCAACCAATACCTTTGCAGCTCAGAAAGGTTTACATGATGAATAATACGCATTTATCTGAGCAAGAAATTGTGCGCCGGGAAAAGCTGGCAGAGCTGCAAAAACTGGGCATTGACCCCTACCCGGCTGCCTTATACCCTGTTGATAGTTATTCAACCGCTATAAAAAATACATATCCCGACGAAACCAAAGGCGAGTTTGAAAATGTGTGCCTGGCCGGCCGCATTATGAGCGTACGCGACATGGGCAAAGCCTCCTTTGCCGAGCTGCAGGACTCCCACGGCCGTATACAGATTTATGTGCGCAAGGATGATTTGACCAAAGACGGCGACAGCACCCTGTACGACCTGGTGTGGAAAAAGCTGCTGGACATTGGTGATTTCGTGGGCGTGAAGGGTTTTGTGTTCCGCACCAAAATGGGCGAAATATCCGTGCATGTAAAAGAGCTGACCTTCCTGGCCAAATCGCTGCGGCCGCTGCCCATTGTAAAAGAAGCGGAAGGGCAAACCTTTGATGCCGTTACCGATCCCGAATTCAAATACCGCCAGCGCTATGCCGACCTGGTCATCAACCCTTCGGTAAAGGAAACCTTTGTCAAGCGGTCTAAAATGATCAATGCCATCCGCGATTTCCTGAACGATCACGGGGCGCTGGAAGTAGATACGCCGGTGCTGCAAAGCATACCCGGTGGTGCCGCGGCCCGTCCGTTTATTACCCACCACAATGCCTTGGACGTGCCTTTTTACCTGCGCATTGCCAACGAGCTGTATTTAAAACGTTTGATAGTAGGCGGCTTTGACTGGGTATACGAGTTCAGCCGCAACTTCCGCAACGAAGGCATGGACCGCACGCACAATCCCGAGTTTACCGTACTGGAGTTTTATACCGCGTATAAAGATTACATCTGGATGATGAATGTAACCGAGCGGCTGATGGAAACCGTGGCTACGGCCGTTTGTTCTGATCCGGAAAAAGTGGCGGTTGGTGATCAGGTGATTTCTTTCAAAGCTCCCTACAAACGCATTTCCATTTACGACGCCATTAAAGAACATACCGGCATAGATGTAAGTGAAATGGATGAAGCCGGCCTGCGGGAAGTATGCCGCCAGTTGAACATTGCGGTTGACCCGAACGTAGGCAAAGGAAAACTGGTGGATGAGATCTTTGGTGAAAAATGCGAGCACCATTACATACAGCCCACGTTTATTATTGACTACCCGGTGGAGATGAGCCCGCTGACCAAAAAGCACCGCAGCAAGCCGGGCCTGGTGGAACGCTTTGAGCTGATCATCAACGGAAAAGAAATTGCCAACGCCTATAGCGAATTGAACGATCCCATCGACCAGCGCGAACGCTTTGAAGAGCAGGTGCGCCTGATGGAACGCGGCGACCTCGAAGCCATGTTTATTGACTATGACTTTTTAAGAGCCTTGGAATACGGTATGCCGCCTACCTCCGGTATCGGCTTTGGCATTGACCGGATGTGCATGCTGCTGACCAATCAGCCTTCTATCCAGGACGTATTGCTGTTTCCGCAAATGCGGCCGGAGAAGTGGGGCGCAGATGCCAATGAGCAGGCAGGAACGGAACAGTAATGTATAACGTGATGTAACGGTGCGGAAACCCAAAGCCATGCAGCACCATAAAGCCCACAGGAACTGGACGTTTGAATTTGGCCGCAGAAAAGATCAGGCTAAAGGACTATTTTAAAAAGCTATGTAAAAGCTTACTGAGAGAGCTGTTGACTGCCGCAACGGTATTGTGGTATGATGGGCCATGCGCCTGACAGTACCGCATTAGAAATTGTTATGTGCAGTAATACTGGGCTTCATTAAAGTATAATCAACTTTGTGAGTAAGTTCAAGCAAATAGATGACAAACTGAAAACCTTTGCAAAAAAGCTACAGGTAGAAGTGTCTACTGGTGGTACAGTATACACACCAGAAATATCAGCTCCAATAGAAGAAAGACGAATTGTCTGGGTAGAGGGCCCGATCGGTAAAGCTATATTTATTCAGCCATATGTAGACCCCGCCAGAGGCGCCAGTTTTGATTCATGGAACTTTATCAATATTGCTTGGTTGGAAAATTCGGCCTCTTCCTCAATGCCGTCATCTAAGCCTATGTGGATGAAAACTCTAATCAAGAAAGGCAATATAGAATTGCTGACAAAAGAAATCGATGCCTTGCTCGTCTCATCAGAAGAGAACTTGAAGAAAATCAAAGTAAAAGACTTAAAGTAAAAATGCAATTGACATCAGATTGATACAATAGCGAGAGCTGGAAATAGGGCCAACTTATCAATTTTGTTTATCTGCAATTCTAAACCAAACAACAGGAACACAGTCTACCGTTACGAGCAGCAAGCTCCTATTCTTTCTGCATTACATCTTTAAAAACGATTTATAACAAAATGGTGCCGAGGAAACCAGCACCATTTTGCATGCTCTTCCGTAATACAGATGCCAGGATTTCATCGAAACTCACTGATTTATTCCTTAGATTAGGATAAATTTTGTAATATGAGACCATTTATTCCTTCCCGTATTGCAGAAATCATTTATGCTGTTGTGGTCATCATTTTTGGTATCAATCATTTTCGGGCCGGCGAGTCCATGGCCGGTGGGGTGCCTTCGTTTATACCGGGTGGTGTGGTATGGATTTACTTAACCGGGGCGGGCTTTATACTGGCGGGTATTGCCATTATCATCAACCGATACAAAACACTGGCCTGCTATTTACTGGCGCTAATGCTGATCATTTTTGTATTAACCGTACAACTGCCGGGCTATTTCAATGGTGAAGGTATGAGCCGGGTGATGTCCTTTGTAAGCGCACTGAAAGATACGGCCCTAGCAATGGGTGCGATCCTGATTGGCAATTTGGGCAGTGTGGCCCTGGATAAACCAAGGTTATAAAAAAAAGGCGCCGCCGCAGCAGCACCTTTTTGCTTAATCTCTGTAGTTGAGCGCCGGTGGCCGGTCGCCCAGCAGGGGCTTGTATTGAAAGCCTGCACCGCGAGCTTCCTGAAATTCTGCTTTTGCCTTTTGTATCAGGGTGGGGTTGGTAAACAAGTCGATGGCGGAAAGGGTAAGGGTTTTGGCTGCGACCATCATGCCCTTGGTGCCGATGTCTGTGCCGCCACAGGCCACTGCCTGCCAGCTGTGCGCCGGCGTTCCGGGTACCCAGGTGGCTGCCCTGAAACCTACCGTTGGCACGGCCCAGCTTACGTCACCTACATCAGTGGAACCGCCGCCGGCATCCACCTCGGTTTTGAGCGGCGCTACTTTGGCGGCCGACTCTAAAGCCGGAACGGCGGGGCCAAGGGTTTTCTGCAATTCTTTTCCAAAAGCCATGTCCTCGGCCGTGTAGGCAACGCCGCCCACCTGCTCCAGGTTTTTCTGCACGGCGGTCGCCAGTGTCTTGTTGATCAGCAGGTCGTACGTGCCACCAATAATCTCGTAACTCGTTTTGGTTTCGGTACCGGTAGCCGCGCCATTGGCGGCATTCACCACCCGGTTAAACAACTGGCGTACGGTTTCGCGGTCGGGATGGCGCACATAATAGTAGGCTTCTGCAAAGTCGGGCACTACGTTGGGTGCTTTGCCGCCGTTGGTGATCACGTAGTGAATACGGGCACTGGAAGGCATGTGCTCCCGCATCAGGTTGACCATATAGTTCATGCTTTCTACCGCATCCAGCGCTGACCGGCCTTTTTCCGGTGCCGCCGAAGCATGGGCCGATACACCATTGAACCGGAACTTGGCCGATGAATTGGCCAGCGCCTTGGTCATGGTGACTGCGTTTTCCGCTCCCGGGTGCCAGTGCAGCACCACGTCTACATTGTTGAACAAGCCTTCCCGCACCATGTATACTTTACCGGAGCCGCCTTCTTCGGCCGGTGTGCCAAACAGCTGGATGGTGCCTTTCAGGGCGCCGCTTTCCATCAGCCGCTTTACTTCCACGGCGGCGGCCACCGAGGCGGCCCCAAACAGGTGGTGTCCGCAGCCATGCCCGGCATCTTTTTGGGCTACGGGTTCTTTTTGCGGTACGGCCTGCTGCGACAAACCCGGCAGGGCGTCAAACTCGGCCAGGATGCCAATGACCGGCTGACCGCTGCCATAGGTAGCTACAAAAGCGGTAGGAATGCCTGCCACGCCGGCCTGCACCTGAAAGCCGTTGTCGGTTAGCGTTTTTTGCAACAGGGCCGAGCTTTTTTCTTCTTTATAGCCCACTTCTGCAAAATCCCATATGTTCAGGGCAATGGTTTTGTACTGGTCGTACTCTTTTTGCAGGTTGGTAATGGCTTTGGTTTTTAAGGCATCAGCAGCAGTGGCGGATTTTTTTTGGGCGCCGGCCAGCAGGGGCAGCACCAATAAGGAAGAGAACAATACTTTTTTCATCATAAACAAGAAAGCAAAAGAACAATTAGGGATTAATCAATAAAAATATCGGTCATAAGGGTTTGTTGGGCATTCACGGCGTAGCGGCTGAAGTCGGTCACGCCTTCTTCCCGGAGCACTTCTTCATCAATAAAAAAGCGGCCGGTACAGCTTTCGGATGGTCTTTTTAAAACCGCATAGGCAGCATCGGCCACGATTTCAGGCGTACGGCTTTTTTGCATTAAAAAGTCGCCCCCCAGCAGGTTTTGCACGGCAGCGGTGGCGATGGTGGTTTGGGGCCAAAGGGCATTGGCTGCAATTTTATGCTGCTTGAGTTCTTCTGCCAAACCCAATATTACCATGCTCATGCCGTACTTGCTCATAGTATAAGCCAGGTGTTGGGCAAACCATTTAGGATTCATATTGAGTGGCGGCGACAGGTTGAGTATATGGGGATTTGAAGCTTTTTTGAGGTGCGGAATACAGGTCCGGCACATAAAAAAAGTACCCCGTACGTTGATGTCGTGCATCAGGTCCCAGCGTTTGGGCTCGGTGGCTTCGGTGCGGGTAAGGGAGATGGCACTGGCATTGTTGATTAAAATGTCGATGCCGCCAAAGGTGGCAACGGTTTGGTCCACGGCTGATTGGATGGCGGCCTCGTCGCGGATGTCCAGCGGCAGGGGCAGGACTTTTACCCCCAGCTTTTCAATTTCTTCCGCGGCGGTAAAAATGGTACCTTCCAGTTTGGGGTGCGGTGCTATGGTTTTGGCGCCTATCACTATATTGGCGCCTTCCCGGGCCAGGCGCAGGGCAATGGCCTTGCCAATACCCCGGCTGCCACCGGTAATAAAAACCGTTTTGCCCTGTAGTGCCCTGTCCCCCTGAAGGGGGAACTGAGGAGCATCGGTATGGTTTTGATCAGTCATGCCGCTTTTTTAAGGTATGGGTTTTTTAAAAAGTGGTGATCACCGGTTGGGTTTGCATAATGGCTTCAATGCGCTGCATGACTTCCGGCGTCAGCAGGGGCAATACCTCCAGTGCTTTGAGGTTTTGAAGCAGCTGTTCTTTTTTGGTAGCGCCTAAAATGGCCGTGGTAACATGGGGATTTTGAAGGGTCCAGGCAATGGATAAAGTACTAACCGGTACGCCCAGCTCACCGGCATAATCCGTTAGCTGTCTTACTTTGGCCAGTTTGTCTTCTACCATAAAGCGGTCTTTGAGCCAGTCAAAACCCTGCAGGGCAAAGCGGCTGTCTTCCGGAATGCCATTGTTGTATTTGCCGGTCAGCAGACCGGAGGCCAGCGGGCTCCAGATGGTGGTACCCATACCGACGGTCTGAAAGATCATGGCGTAATCTTTTTCCATTTTTTCCCGCTCCAGCAGGTTGTATTGCGGCTGTTCTACCACGGGGCCAATCAGTTTGTATTCGTGGGCCACCCGGTGGGCTTCCATGATTTCCACGCCGCTCCATTCCGAAGTGCCCCAGTACAATATCTTGCCCTGCTGCATCAGCAGGTTCATGGTCCATACCACTTCTTCTATGGGTACGTTTTTATCGGGACGGTGACAAAAGTATAAGTCCAGGTAATCCACCTGCAGGCGCTGCAGGGCTTCGTGGCAGGCTTCAAACAGGTGCTTGCGGCTTAAGCCGGTCTGATTGGGTTTGTTAGCCGGCCCGCGGGAGCCAAAGTAGGCTTTGCTGCTCACGGTGTAGGAGGTGCGGTCCCAGCTTTTCTTTTTCAGCACCCGGCCCATAAGTTTTTCACTTTCGCCCCGGGCATACACTTCGGCA
>JAEWAC010000214.1 GCA_023391895.1 Bacteroidota bacterium | reverse complement strand
CCGGTACTTGGGGGCATTGATCTTTCCAATGAACACCAGAAACGAAAGGCGTTTGATCTGATTGAGCAAACAGGCAAAAGAAATATTTGCCTGATTGGACTAAGCTTTAAAGAAGATACCGATGATTTAAGATATAGTCCGTCTGTTGACCTGGCTGAAATATTGATTGGGAAGGGATATCGTATCACCATCATTGATGAAAATGTCCGTCTTTCAAAATTGATGGGTGCTAATAAGGCCTTTATTGAAGAGCGGCTGCCGCACCTGTCGGAGTTTATAACAGATGACCTGGAACAAGCCATAACGGCCAATGATGTTGTCATCATCAATAACCGAAACTTTGATCCGGAAGCCTACTATGACTTATTGAAAAACAAGCATGCGGTAATAGACCTGGTACGGATTCGCAGCATGGAAAGATTACCCAATTATGAAGGCCTTTGTTGGTAGCCGGATGTGTAAACTTCGGTATAATTATCTGACTTATTGAATAACCATGGATAAGTCAAATCTATCAGGCTCGAATAAATAAATGGTTTCTAAAGAAGTGATTCATACGTATTGATTTTACTTTTGATAAAGCTCATAAACGCATTGCACAAAAAGTTCATTAATCTGTTTTAAATCTACTGCTGTTATTTTCCTCTCCTCTTTCCTGGTTAAGCCAAACATCCAATCCTTTTCTGTTTTTACAACTTCTTGTTTACATCAATCTCTTCTCTTATTGCCAATCCTTAATAACCATAAAAGTTGCACCCCAGCAATTCATTACATCAACCAATGAATCAAACTGATTTTTATGAGTTTAGTGAGCACCCTGCCTTTCCAAAGAAAGAGGATTGAAACATCCTTTTTATGCGGCGAAGATGAGAAGGACTTCATAACAAAATATGTAGACCTGAAATCCGATAAAACATTGGTGGTGTCCACCACCACTACCAAAGTCATCCTGGAGTCACCTGCCTACATTAATGCAGTTGTTAACATCAGCCGGATCAATGATATAAGATACATCAACAAATTTTTCGAATGTGTCAATGCAAAGCTGCAAAACGGAGATTTATTCATTGGTTGTGTCGAAACTTTCACTGCCCGAAGGGAAAGAATGCGGGTCAACAAAGTTCCTTTTTTCCGCAATATATATTTCGGGCTTGAATTTGTTTTCATGCGGGCTTTTCCAAAGGTGGCGGGCCTAAAAAAAATTTATTTCACTATTACAAAGGGGCGTGGCAGGTTGTTGTCCAAGGCCGAAGCATTAGGAAGAGCGGTGTGCTGCGGCTTTGAAATTGTTGATCATCAATGCATCAACGGGTTGATCTATTTCGCCATTAAAAAAGTAAAGGAGCCGGCTTTTGATATGAAGCCGAGTTATGGTCTTTTATACAAAATGCCTCGCGTTGGTAAAAACGGAGAAATGATTGGCGTGTACAAATTCCGGACCATGCATCCCTATGCAGAATACCTGCAGGATTATGTAATCAAACAAAATGGATATTCTGAAATTGGTAAACCGGCCCATGACTTTAGGCTGACTTCCTGGGGCCGGTTCATGCGGCGATATTGGTTAGATGAACTGCCGCAATTGATCAATGTGGTAAAAGGCGAAATGAACCTGGTAGGCGTGCGTCCATTAAGCAAAAGGTTTTTAGCAGAATACCCCGAAGATCTTAAAAAAAAGCGGTTTAAATATAAGCCAGGCTGTGTGCCTCCTTATGTCGCACTGCTGAAGCAGGATGTAGCACAATACATAGAGTCGGAAAAAATATATTTTGAGGATAAGGAAAAGAATCCACTTACTACAGATATAAGATACTTATACAAAGCCCTAATGAATATCATTACAAACAAAATTAAAAGTGCTTAGTTATGGTAAAGTTTAGCTTAATTGGGGCTGGAAGAATTGCCCACAGACACGCAGAACATATCTTGAACAATGGGGAACTGGTTGCGGTATGTGATAATAACCCTGAAGCATTAAGAAATTTTGCAGATGCTTTTCCCTGTGCAAAAATTTTTCATTCCATTGAAGAGTTGCTGGTACATGACCAGGAATCGGATGTAGTGAATATCTGTACGCCGAATGGTTTGCATTGTGAACATGCCATAAAAGCTATGCAGGCTGGAAAGCATGTGGTAGTTGAAAAGCCTATGGCTCTCAATACCAGCGATTGCCTGAGTATGATCGCTGCTTCAAAGATGATGCAGAAATATCTTTTTGTCGTTAAACAAAACCGATACAATCCTCCCATTGTAAAATTGAAAGAAGTGCTGGATAAAAATCTTTTGGGAAGAATATACTCGGCACAGTTAAACTGTTTTTGGAACAGGAATGAAAAGTACTTTAATAGCTCTGACTGGAAAGGAACCTTAAAACTAGATGGTGGCATTTTATATACTCAGTTTTCTCATTTCATTGACTTGTTCTTATGGGTGCTTGGTCATCCCAGCTGTGTAAAAGCCTATGCTAATAATTTTCATCACCTGAAAACAATCGAATTTGACGATACGATTACAGCCATTACCCGATTTGATTCGGGTGTGATTGGCACCATGAACTTTACCATCAATGCTTATAATAAAAATATGGAAGGCAGCATAACACTGTTTGGTGAAAAAGGTACCTTAAAAGTTGGTGGTCAGTATTTGAATGAACTGGAATATCAAAATATCGATTCCTACCTGATTGAGGGTTTGGCACAGGGAAGACCTTCCAATGACTATGGAGACTACCAGGGTTCCATGTCAAATCATGACAAGGTTATTGAAAATGTTATAGATGTGATCGAGCGGAACGGGAAGATTGCCGTGGACGGTCTTGAAGCTTTTAAGACTGTGGAATTAATAGAAAAAATATATAGTAGTATTGAAAGGGAAAGCTTTGTATTTGATGAACAGCAGGAAGTGCTGATTGGTCAGCCTAGTATGAATATTTTAGATAAGTCCATACCAGATGCTAATACCGCAGTAGCTAGTGTAGGTTAATAGATTTAATAGAAGAGCAAAGTACAGGTTAAAACAGCTATTGGCTTTTTAAAAGCGATTCTTAAAAAAGCAATGTTTCAAAATCCTCATACTAGGCACGGGCAAATTCCATCATAGATAAAAGTTTTAAGCATTTACGCCTGCTGCGCATATAGTTTTCTGGTTTTGCAACTTCACTTAAGCCAGGGCCGTTTTTAAGTGTGGAACATCTAAAGAATCATTCAGCATTCACGTCAATAATTAATTGTAGTTCCGGAAGAAAGTTTATGGATAGCTTATGTATTAGCTTCAAGTACGCATAGTGCTTTTGCTAAGACGTACAATCACTAGATCTGCATTTGAGCATAAAAGCTACTGGAATGGCTAAAGTTATATTATGAAAGTATTATACCTTGGTTCAAAGAAAATAGGTTACGAATGCCTGCAGCTGCTTCTGCAGCTACAGTGCGACAAAAAAGTAACCATTGCCGGCGTCCTCACCAATGATAATGCCGCTTTTGCATCAGATATCATTGATTTAAGTTCCCGGGAAAATATCCTTATCTATAAGCATATTGATGAGATTATTAATGTGAAGGATATAGATCTGCTGATCTCTGTTCAGTATCATCAAATACTAAAGCCTGAACATATCTCGGTTGCCAAACTGGCCATCAACTACCATATGGCTCCTTTACCCGATTATCGCGGGTGTAACCAGTTTTCATTTGCTTTATATGATGAAGCGGAAGAGTTTGGAACTACGGTTCATAGACTGGAAGCAGGCATTGATAGCGGCGCAATCATAGATGAAATAAGGTTTCCTATCCAGAAGGGATGGGATGTGGAGGACTTATATAATGAAACGTATGTCAACACAATTGTTTTATTCAAAAGATCAATTGCAAATATCATTTCCGGAAACATCTCTTTTAAACCCCAAGCAGAGTTCCTGAGTAAAAGAACTTCAAAAATTATATATAGAAAAGACATTTCAAAACTCAAAGAAATTAGCGACTTAGATACCATTCCACAAATTGCCAGGAAAGTAAGGGCTACCTGTATGCCTGGTTTTGAGCCGCCTTACTTTGTTTACAATAAGAAAAAATACTATGTAATTACAGAAAAAGCTTTAAAGAAATGAATGTCCCATTTGTAGATCTTAAAAATCAATACCACACGATTAAAGACAAAATTGATGCCGCCATCAAAGACGTTATTCAAGAGACGGCCTTTATAGGAGGTAAGTATGTCGTTGCATTTGAGGAAAAGTTTGCAGCAAAGTATGACGTCAGAAACTGTGTTTCCACTGCCAATGGTACAGACTCTCTGTACATCATTATGAAATCATTAGGTATCGGGGCCGGTGATGAAGTCATTACAGTAGCCAACAGTTGGATTTCTTCTTCTGAAACCATAACCCAGTGTGGCGCGCAACCCGTATTTGTTGATATTGATCCGGTTTTTTATACCATAGATGAAAATGGGATTGAAGAAAAGATTACGGACAGAACTAAAGCCATTATCCCGGTTCACCTGTACGGGCAAATGTGCAACATGGAAAAGATAATGGCTATAGCCAATAAGCATGGCTTATATGTTATTGAAGATTGTGCTCAATCCCACTTTTCAGTTTATAAAAGCCGTTTGGCCGGTACGATCGGCACTGCAGGTTCTTTCTCCTTTTATCCCGGTAAAAACCTGGGGGCTTACGGTGATGCAGGTGCGTTGATAACCAACAATGACGAGTTGGCGATAAGGTGTAAAATGTATGCACGACATGGGGCTTTGAAAAAACATGAGCATCAGATGGAAGGGATCAATTCCAGGCTAGATGGATTGCAAGCGGCCATTCTTTCCGTAAAACTGGACCATATAGCAGAATGGACAGAAAAAAGAATTGAATTAGCCAGTTATTATACAAAACAATTTCAAAACAGCAAGCATGTTATTACTCCTGCGGTCAGGCCTGATACCCGACATACTTTTCACCTTTATGTTATCCGGGTAAAGAACAGGGAACAATTGCAGCAGTATTTAAAGGAGAAAGGTGTCGAAACGGCCATCCATTATCCTGCACCCTTACCTTTTTTGCCGGCTTACGCATATTTAAAGCACACAGCGGATGATTTCCCAGTAAGTTTTTCCTATAAAGAAGAAATTCTTTCATTGCCCCTGTACCCGGAGCTTACCCATGCGGAAATCGATTATATTGTAGCCGCTGTAAATGACTTTTATGCCTATGAAAATGCAGCAGTAATGGAAGGACATCAAGCTTAAGCTGCCCATGACTACCACCTGTTGAATCTTATTTATTCTCTATGTTATAATTGTTCTTGGCCTTTGAAGTCGGCATTGGTAATAGTTATTTGCATTGATTTCTAAAGATATGTACTGATCTCATCAAGCTTTATTGCACCCTTGGAATGGCGGTAGCGGTTGACCGAATTAAGGTGCGAAAACCATTTTGGAAAAATTTTTACTGTCTTAGAAAAGCCCTCTATAAGTTTTTACATATAAAAAAATATAAAATGTATTTGCTGCCGGCACCTCAAAATTGCTTGTGCGATCATTAATTATTTCATTTCTTTTTGGCTGTGTATATGAAGGTAACTGTAAGAAATCTGTGTGCCTGGTTGTTGGCTCATGTGCTGATTGTGTCAGGTTTTGTACGGCGTTCCATCAAAAGAGCTATGAGGGGAGAATATATATTGTCTGTGTATTTTCATAACCCTACCAAACACGAATTCGAAAGCTGTGTAAAATGGTTGATTAAAAAAAAGTTTCAGTTTTTAAGTACAAACGACCTGGATTGTATCATTCAACAAGGGCTTTCTTTTCCCAAAGGAAGTGTTTTGCTTACAGTGGATGATGGGTGGCAGTCTAATGAAGCCAATATTGTAGAAGTGGCCAACCGGTATGGTGTACCGGTAACCATCTTTGTTTCAACAGCACCGGTTGAGGAAGGCACCTATTGGTGGTCGTATGTAAAGAAAAACGTGGTGAATGATATCAGGAATAATACTTCCAAAAAATTATTGAAGAATATACCTAATAAGGAGCGGCTTTTAAGAGTGGAAGAACTGAAGAAGACTATTTTCCTGAAAAGGGATGCCCTGACGGTTGACCAGGTAAAATGCATAGCTGATTCCAAGTATATCACCATCGGGGGGCATACCCATACCCATCCGATTCTTATTAACTGCAGTGATGAGGAAGTGTATTCGGAACTGCAGTTATCCAAACAAAAACTAGAGTTCTGGATCGGTAAAGAAGTAAAATATTTTGCCTATCCCAATGGAGACTATAGTAAAAGGGAAATACAGGTTTTAAAAGAGTTGAATTATCATTTTGCCTTTAGTACCAATCCCATTTATCTGACACCTGATCTTCTTAAAGAAAAGTATATATTACCACGATTTGCCTATTTGGAAGGCGCTTCCTTTGCTGAAAATATTTGCAGGATAACCGGTGTTTGGAAAACCTTTACCCAAAAGTTCAATTTTTAAGCTTTGACCGGTAAAGCTTAAAAAACTCATATTCAAAAACTTCGTGCCTGTTGCTCTTGATACTCCTAGCAACCTAGTAGCAGTACTAAACTGTTCCTGTTTATGGTATCTAAACATCTAAAATGAGCAAGCACCATTCTACTCATAGTCTGGCTATCTGGCCAACGCTTCCGCTTGATGTTCACTTTCGAACGCCATCGCAGTGGCGACCCTTCCCATTGGATCGAGAAGATTGCCGGATCTATTCTTTGGCCCGACATGCCATTTGGAATGCCTGCCGCGCAGTAGGACTGGGTGAAGATGACATAATCCTGGTACCTGCTTATCACCACGGGTCAGAAATTGAGGCCTTACTGCAAGCGGGTCTTCAGATACTATATTACGAAGTAACCGATGACCTGGAGCCCGACCCCGTTCAACTGCAATCAATTTTAAATTCCCATGTGAGAGCTTTATACCTGATTCACTATTTAGGCTTTCCGCAAAGAGCAGCCTTTTGGCGGCAATGGTGTGACGATCATCATTTATTGCTGATTGAGGATGCCGCACAAGCTTTTCTGGCGACAATAGATCAACAGCCGCTTGGTTCTTTTGGTCATATGGGTGTTTTTTGTTTATATAAAACGTACGGCCTGCCGGATGGAGGGGCCGTGATCTCCTTTCAACCACCTCCACCTCCTGCAACTAAAACTAAAAACGGCCTTTGGAAAGTGTTTAAACGCCATGTCAACTTCATTGCAGCACGGAATAACCTGATTGGTCTTATGCACCTTAAGTTAAAGCCCAGGGTTACGCAATGGAACAGAAAATGGAATGTGATAAGGGGAAAATTACATAAGGAGTTTGAGTTGGGCGATCCGGAGAGACCACCTTCAGCAATGACCACTCGTTTGCTTCCGCTGCTTGTAAATGAAAAGACGGCAGCGCGCAGAAGAGAGAATTATAGGTTTCTACTGCGGCACCTGGGCGATTTAGTGCCGGCACCTTTTGCATCACTGCCTGAAGGGGCCTGTCCCTTTGCCTTCCCCATCAAAGTAGCAGAAACCCGGACTTTCCTGAATCAGATACGCAGTAAAGGTATCATGGGGCTTTTATTTTGGCTTAATCCTCACCCTTCACTTCCCGTGGAAGATTTTCAAAAAAGCAGGGCGCTGCGGGAGCGGGTGGTGGCACTTCCCGTACATCAGGAGTTGACCCTGTTCGACTTGCAGCAAATTGTAGATGTTGTACAAGAAGTTTATAATCAACAACCATCTGTTGTGAACTTGCCTGAAATGGTTTTTTCTCAACCCAAATAGGCAAACCTTACTAATCGCTTACTGGTGCTTATTGGTAATGATTTCTGCAAAGCCTGAATCAAAAAAGATCTGTTATGCGGACAAAAAATTTAGAAACAACTGCCGTTATACCTCATAAGGCAGCTGAAATAGGATTGCATACCGGTAATGAAGTATTTACTTTGCTGGCAGATGAAACTTTCCTAACAGAATGGGACATTCTTTACCATGCTTGTCCTTGGGCTACCGTTTTCCAAAGCCGGGCCTTTATAGCTACCTGGTACCAGGTTTATCGAACCAAATATCTGCCCATCCTTGTTACTTATAGGGAGGATGGAAAAATGATGGGGTTGTTGGCCATGGCTGTAAAAACTTCTGGCGGCGATGCTTCCGGCCTCCGGCATAAAAAAGGACGGATCATTGGGGCGGGCCATTTTGAGGCTGAATATCAATGTTGGCTGGCTGTAGAATCCGAAGGTGAAATCTTCATCAAAGCAGCTCTTGCCGAACTGCGAAAACAATTTCCTAATCACATTATTCAATTCAGGTATATTCCGCCGCAAGCACCACTAGACTGGATTGAAACGGATGTAAAATGGCGTTCGCAATGTGTGCTGCAAATTTTTAAGCGTCCGTTAATGGATATGAGTGATCCCGATCTTTCAAAGAAGTTTCGTAAAACAGAGTACCGCAATAAACTCAATCGGCTAAAAAGGTTGGGCACATTGAGTTTTGAACGTATACATGACTCGCAACAATTCGCTTCCATGATAGAGGAACTGGCTGTCCAGTATGATTTCAGGCAAGGTGCCATGTTCAATAAAAATCATTTTAGGGAAGAACCCCTGAAGGCAGCTTTTTTACAGGCTTTGTTTGCCGAGGGGGTGCTCCATGTAACAGTTTTGAAAGTAAATGAAAAAATACAGGCAGCTATATTGGCTGTTGCAGGCAAAAGTTGGGTGCATTTAGGAG
>JAEWAC010000183.1 GCA_023391895.1 Bacteroidota bacterium | reverse complement strand
GCGTTTGATAACTCTACCATATGCATCATCAATATCTTATATATAATTATCCTGCTTCATAACTCGGATTTTCTACTTTTAATGGCAACCTTTTATAAGGTCTCACCGTACATATCTTATATTAAGTTGCGATATACAACTGGAAATATTGCAGGAAATGCTATTGATCATTTCCTAAAAATGTGCGGAGATGACAAAGTAGCTTCTTCTTACCTGAAGTATGGTTTTTTCTTATGCGCTAAAACTTAGCTGTTTCCTCCTATACTCCTTCCTTATGTAAGTCTTCCCGGTGGTGCCCCATGGTACATATTACCCACTAAACCTTAAATTATTGATTATGCTAGTTAAAAAGCATGCTAACCAAACAGTAAGGCTTACATCCGCCTTTTTATCTTATGCCGCAGCCTTTATGCTGATTGTTTTTGTAATGGCAGGTTGTAAAAAAAATGATCTGCCTATACCCAAGAACGCAGATTTACAATTGATAACGGATAACCTCACCTCCCCCATCACACTGGTAGAGGCCCCAGATGGTATGCACCGGTTGTTTGTGGTAGACCAGGTAGGAAAGATCTGGATCATTGATGCCAGCGGCACCAGACTATCAACGCCCTTTATTGATGTCAGCAGCAAATTGGTTGGCCTAAACCCCAGTTATGACGAAAGGGGACTACTGGGCCTGGCCTTTCACCCCGATTACAAGAACAATGGCAAGTTCTACCTGTTTTATACCGCACCGCCACCGCCCGGCGGCCCAACTGTAGAAACCGGCAATACCGGCCTTCCTAAAACCTGGAACAACCTGACCCGCATTTCTGAATTTAAAGTTTCGGCTTCCGATGAGAACATGGCCGATTTGGGGTCTGAAAGAGTCATCCTGGAGGAACCCCATCCCCAGGGTAACCATAATGGTGGCACCATTGCCTTTGGCCCGGATGGATTTCTATATATTTCCATAGGCGATGGCGGTAATAAAAACGACATCGGCCCCGGCCATGTGGAAGACTGGTATCCTGTAAATGCCGGTGGCAACGGGCAGGACATTGAAGCCAACCTGCTGGGCAATATTCTACGTATAGATGTCAACAGCACCGGCGAAGGTAAAAATTACGGCATTCCATCCGGCAACCCCTTTGTAGGTAAGTCCGGCCTCGATGAAATTTATGCCTACGGTTTCCGCAATCCCTATCGTTTTTCGTTTGACATGAGCGGCTCCCACCGCTTGTTTGTAGGCGATGCCGGCCAAAGCTTATACGAAGAAGTTAGCGTGGTGGAAAAAGGTGGCAATTACGGCTGGAACGTAAAAGAAGGCACCCACTGCTTTAATGCCGAAAATGAATTAGAAGAACGCCCCAATTGTCCAGACGTGGATACTTTTGACAACCCGCTGGTTGACCCGGTTTTGGAAATGAAAAACCATGATAATCCCAAAGGAGGCAATTTTGTGGTGGTTGTAGGAGGCTATGTTTACCGGGGCCTTGAGATACCCGGCTTATTTAGCAGATACATCTTTGGCAATTTTTCAAACAGTGAAGACGAGCCTGCCGGTGAAGTATATGTCACCACCCAGGAAAGATCAAAAGGGCTATGGTCTTTTGAAAAGCTTTCGCTGAAAAGCTTTCCCAACGACCTTGGCCAATACCTCAAAGGCTTTGGACAGGATTCAAGAGGAGAAATGTATGTGCTGACATCTATGATGCTGGGACCTTCCGGCAATACGGGCAAGGTATACAAGCTGGTGGCAGAAAAGAAAGAACACAAAGGAGGTTATTAAACTAAAGAAAAGCATTGACAGGCTAAGCCACACTCATATAAAACCTGAAATCCTATCAAGGATGATTTAACTTTATGGGGCAGCATAAATCATACACTTTATGTAAGCTAAAACTTCCGTAGCACTTATTGGTGCAACCGCATGGCTATAGCTTATATAAAATGTACAGCAAGACGCAGCCTGCTATTGCTGCTCCTGGCCTGTTTTTGCAAATGCCTTTACGCACAGGGTGGCGGACCGCCCATGTTTACAGACGATCCGGCCACCCCTGGTGCCAACAACTGGGAGGTCATTACTTCTATTATCTTACAGAAGACGGATCATAATGAATGGAACCTATCTTTACTGGACGTGAACTATGGATTGAAGAACAGAACCCAGCTAAAGTTTGAAATTCCTTTCCAGTTCTTCCACTTAAAGGCTCAAAGTCTTAAAGGCCAACTGGGCAGCCTGCTATTGGGGCTTAAATTCAGGTTTGCAGACGAGGACCAGCATTTTCTTTCCATCTCCGCTTATCCACAGGTATCCCTTGTACTGCATAAAGTGGATGTGGCCGAATACAAGTTTCCTCTATAGCTGCAAAAAACCATCGGAAAAGTTACCCTCGGAGAAGAGATCGGATATATTCTTATCAATGATGAGCCCGACATCCTACTCAATGGAAACCTTATCGACATCAGCTTTTCGGAACGGCTTGCAGGGCCTGGCAGAAATTTATTTTCAAAAAGGGTGGGCGGTTAAACGTCCCACAGATGCATTTGTAAACCTTGGCATAAGGTATCCCATAAAGGAACGGGTAATTCTGTTAACTGCTATAGGAACACAAGTTCTGATGACAGACAAGCAGGGACGAGAAATCCTTTATACTTTCTGGGGCATTCAATGGCTTTTTTAAAATGGTCAGTGTGGGAAAATGATATCTTGAAACTATTGAGCATCTCGCTGCTTGGCATGCAATCCCTGGCGCATAGCTGTACTACTGCGTATCAGGCGGATGTTCCGCAACTGGAAAAAGTAATACAGCTGCCGGGTGTAAAAGGACGCATCGACCATTTGGCTATTAGCCCAAAGCAGCAGATCGTTTTTTTAGCGGCCCGCAACAATAATTCTGTTGAAGTCATTGATTTGAAAAACAGCAAACATCTTCGCTCCCTAAAGGGATTTAAAGAGCCTCAAGGTATTGTTTACCTGCCGGACAACAACACGGTCTTGGTGACGAATGGTGGTAACGGAAGCTGTACTGTATTAACGTTGCTTCCTTTCAGCCTGTTGGCTCGGTTTCCTTAGCAGCAGACGCCGATAATGTACGTTATGATCCGCTGGAAAAAAGAATTTACGTAGGCTACGGCCAGGGTGCCATTGCGGTGCTGGATGCAACACATTACCGAATACTAAACGTAATTCCATTGCAGGCGCACCCGGAAGCCTTTCAACTGGATGCCGGTGCAAGAAAGCTTTTTGTAAACACACCGGGCGCCCGCCAGATTGCAGTAATTGATGCCGAAAGTGCCGTTGTTATGAACCGGTGGAAGATAACAGGTGAAAACTATCCCATGGCATTGGACACTGCACAGCATCGCCTGCTGGTAGGCTGCAGAAAACCAGCCCGGCTGTTAGTAATGGACTCCCCGACAGGAGAACAGTTACAGGAACTGGACGGCGATGGAGATGCGGATGATATCTTTTACAATCCAGTTAAACAGCAGGTATATGTAAGTTGTTGAAGCGGCAATCTTGATGTTTTTGAACAAACCAGTGCCAAACATTATGAAGCTGTTGCCAAAGTGCCTACCCGGCTGGATGCAAGAACGGCTCTTTTCCTGCCTGATCTTAACCGCCTGCTTGTTGCTGTACCAGCCCATTTAGATAAAGCTGCTGAACTTTGGGTTTTTAAACTGTCAGATTAGTTCTTTTATCTTACTGAACGATACAAAAGGCCATCGTTATTGCGGTTAGCAGGTATTGCTTTCATCTTCGCTTACAGCATTGTAACCCAGCCACCCTGCCCTGATGCCTAATATTTTAAAACACAATTGCGGGCGACCTACTAGTTGTATCCTTCCACCACCAGCATTTTGGTGGTGGCTGAACGCTGGCGGATGCTTTTGGCGGCAGCATAGGCTTCAGAAGCCCACCATTGTTTGGCCGTTGCCACATCTTTAAACTCCAGTACGACCATGCGCTGCGGCTGCCAGTCGCCTTCGAGTATTTCGGTGGCGCCGCCCCTTACTACAAAGCGGCCGCCATATGCTGCAATAGAAGCAGGCGTCAACTTTTTATACTCCTCATAGGCGGCAGCATCTTCAACTGCTATTTCCACAATAACGTAGGCAGGCATATATGGGCTTTTTTAAGAATAATAAGGGCTGATGAGCAGGTACACCACCGGGCCGGTTACGGCTACATAAAACCAGATGGGCCAGGTAATTTTAGCCAGCTTACGGTGCCGCTCATTTTCACTGATCAGAGCCCGGTAAGCCGTAAACAAAATAAACGGAAGAATAATGGCGGCTAAAATGATATGGGTAATTAAAATAAAATAATAGATATACCGGATGGTGCCTTCACCGCCAAATTTGGTTTCGCCGGCAAACAAGTGGTGACAAACATAGCTGACCAAAAACAGCAGCGACAAAGCCATAGCCGAAAGCATGATCTTTTTATGGGTATCATACCGGCCCGATTTAGCCGTTATCAGGCCAGCTACCAGCAGTACCGCTACCAAAGAGTTGATCACAGCATTGGCTTTGGCAAAAATGCGGTGATCAAAACCCAGCTCCACATCCAGCTTTACCCGGCCCAACAAAACAATTGCTGCAAATACCACAAACGAAACAATAAAAATGAGGGTCCTTGCTAGTTTATCGTTCTTAGAAATTGTAAGCGCCATGTTAACTCCTTTCTCTTTTCAAAAAATAAATTAAAACACCCAACCCGATAATGGCAATTAAAAAGGTTATCGCCAGCAACTCCAGGTTGCCTTCGTAAAACTTTTTGCGGTGCGGGTCTTTTTCCAACCGAAGCAAAACAATATCATTGGACAAGCGGGAAATATCGGTTGAATCCAGTCCATGGTAATAGCCGCGAATGTTTCTGTTCTTATCAATCAGCACCATAAAGTCGGTATGGAAAAAGTTGGTATCGATACCCTTGCCGTCTACCAACCCCAACTTCATATCGTTGATGGAAAGGTCATAAATTTCCTTTTTGGGGCCGGTCAGCAGCCACCAGTTGTTTGGATCAACCTGAAAGCGATCAGCCCACTTTTTTAAGGCCGGCACACTGTCCCTTTCCGGATCCACACTAAAAGAAAGAAACTGCACAAATTCTGCCTGGTGGCCGCCCGCTCTTTGCCCGGAGCTAATGCCATCCTGCATATGCTTCATGTTTAGGGTCATGCGGGGGCAAATGGTGGGGCAATGGGTAAAAAAGAAATTGGCCACCACTACTTTTCCTTCCATGTCGTGCCAGCCTACCTGTTCACCCAGCTGGTTGGTTAAAGAAAAATCCGGCAAGCGATGCCAGACTGTATCAATCACCTGCTTGCCATCAACGGTTTTGGAAATGGTAGAATCGAAAATATAATGGCGGGGCATTACAACGGCTTTGCTGCCGGCGCTTCTTAAACCAAAGTATCCAATGATGGGTAAGAGTAAAGCAATGAAGATTCCAAAAAGGGCAGTTTTATTCACAGCATATAAAAATTAAAAACCACTGCCGCAAATTTATGCAGACAGTGGCTCTTGTTATAGGTATTTAACAATTCTGATTTAATCCAAAGGTTCGGCAGTAGTATCTGCAGAACGCAAATCTCTTTCTAATGTTGTTTCCCTGAAATGCGTATCGTACTGGTTTCTTTTAGCACGGTAGGAACTGCCATCCCAAAGAAAAGCGGCAATAAACCATATGAACAAGAAAAGCGGTAAAATAATGGTCATAATGAAATTCCTTATTTCTTCGCCCAGGTGCATAAAGTAGCTGACAATATAATAAGCTTTTGCAATGGTTAAAATAATGATCGATCCGGACATGAATATCGCCAGCCAGGAAGGAATATCCATTTCGTGTACCACATAACCTAATGCCAGCTCAATAATTGTCAAGACCAAGAGCACCCAAAAGATACGCCATATATGCTTGGTTCCTTCTTTTGGCTTATGGTGAAACGTAATTTCCGGATGTTGTGAATGCTGCTCCATTTCTATTTCTTTTACGAATTAATTAAAGTAGATAAAAACACAAGAATACAAATACCCATACCAGATCCACAAAGTGCCAGTACAAGCCTGCTTTTTCAATCATCAGGTAATGACCTCTTCTTTCAAAAACACCATTTTTAGCCATAAAGTACATTACAATATTGATGATCAATCCCGAAAATACGTGAAAGCCATGGAAACCCGTAATACCAAAAAAGAAACCGCCAAACAACCTTGGACCATGCTCCCTTACCACCAGGTCAGCCGTATTCACCATACCCCTCAGTTGCTCTTCGGACATAGCTGCCAGTTGTTGGTGCGGAATTTCATGGTTGTGCATGGCGACCAGCTTCACCAGGTTTTCGTGCGGTGTTTTGGCCAGGGCTTCGGCAATGACCGGTCCGTGTACGTCAGGACCATAAGCATTGGTCTTGATCGTAGTTCCAATTACATCCAGAGCACCATTCGACAATACCACATTCTCACCCATAATCAAGTGGGTCCACTCCCATGCCTGGCAGGCCAAAAATGCAGTACCTCCAATAATCGTCCAACCCAGCCATTTTAAAACACCTTTCCTATCGCCATGGTGCCCGGCATGCACGGCTAATACCATGGTTACAGAACTCATGATCAAAATAAAGGTCATCAAACTTACAAAAGCCAACGGCAGGTTAGCGTGACCCGCACCTGGAAATGCATTGAACACTTCGTTGGGAGAAGGCCAGTAATTTTGGGAAAAACGAATGGTACCGTAAGAGATCAGAAAGCCACCAAAGGTAAAAGCATCACTCAGCAGGAAATACCACATCATCACCTTTCCATATTCCACGTTGAATGGACTTCTACCTCCAGCCCACCATTTAGTTTCAACAGCAGTTGTTGCCATAAGTATGTATTATATATCTAAATTTTAGTTTAACCCAGCCAAATAAAAAACACCAGCAAATAAACCCACAACACATCTACAAAATGCCAATAAGTACTTGCAACTTCTACAGGCACCACATCATAACTTTTTACCCTGCCAAAAAAGGCCTTAAATACCATAATCAGTAAAGCCACAATACCACCAATAACGTGCAGGGCATGCAAACCAGCAATTATATACAGGAACTGTCCCTGTCCGGCGGCACCTTTAAACCTAACACCATGTTCCCACATCCAGCTAAAACCCATCCATTGCAGCACTACAAACAGTATTCCCAAAAGAGCTGTAATGGCTATCAGGATCCGGTAGTTACGCATCTCCCGCTGCTTGAAGGCTCTTACAGCCATTTGTACCGTTATACTGCTGGCAATAATGACCGCTGTAGAATACCAGAACTCAACAGGTGTTAAAACTCCTTCCCAGTTAACGGTACTTCTTTTTACTATATAAGCACTGGTTAATCCGGCAAACATCATAATGATGCTGGCCATAGCCACCCATAAGGTAAACTTATGAGGGTGAATTCTTTTTTGTTGTTGTGTTCGCACCACGTCCATCACACTTTATTGTTTAAGAATCAAATAATATTTTTAAAAACCCATATCTATTCTCCTCAGCTAACCTCTCCTCATTATCCTTTTCCGCATCCTTTTAAATCCCTATACGCTTACCTTATCGGCCAGTAAGGCCAGTAATACAATGGGTAAATGAATATAACTGCTAAACATTACCCTTCTGGCAGCCTTAACATCCATTTGCTGGTACAAGCGGACGCACTGTATGACCAGAAATAAATTGGCCAAAGTTACAATCACCAGGGCTGTTAAACCCGACATATTGATAAAGTAAGGTATAATACCTACCGGGATCAACAGTAATGCATAAATGATGGTTTGTAAAGCCGTAAACTTGGTGGGTCCTGCTTCACTGGGCAGTAATTTAAACCCTGCACTGCTGTAATCTTTATGGGCCACCCAGGCAATCGCCCAAAAATGGGGGAACTGCCATAAAAACTGTAAAGCAAACAACACCCAACCGCCCAGGTTGGAAACGGTTTCACCATTCACCACCAAAGTATCAAACGGGAAAAACAAACCAGTACCGGCGGTCCAGCCTATCAAACAAGGCAGTGCACCAGGAAAAGCACCTACAAATACCGCAATGGCATTTTGCTTTTTCAAAGGGGTGTATACAAAGGCATACAAAAACAAGCTAACAGCCGCTACCCCCGCACTCAGCCAGTTGAAATACAAGCCTAAAATCAATACACCGGTAATACCCGTCAGCACGGCAAACACCCATCCTTCGGTGGTAGACATACGCCCCGATGCCACCGGCCTTTTAGCCGTTCGCTTCATCATGGCATCGGTTTCTTTTTCCACGATCTGGTTAATGGTGTTGGCACTACCGGTTACCAGAAAGCCGCCTGCAAAAAGCAGAATGATCATTTTCCAGCTATACTCAACCACATTGGGTGCCAGCAAATAGCTGATGACACTGGAAAAAACCACCATGATGTTTAACGAAGGCTTGGTCAGCTGCAGATAATCCCTCAGTCTACTGTTACTTATGTCTGCTTCTGGCTGTTTACTCATTCGTTACAAGGGTGCTTATGCTGTGGCATAAGCACCTTTATTTCAAAAAACTATTAATTAATGTTTAGATTCATTTGGATTCACCGGCTCTGTTTGCGGAATGAAATCTCTGCCATCCTTGCTGTAATCATAGGGCCAGCGATGTACTTCCGGAATTTCACCAGGCCAGTTTCCATGACCAGGTTGGATCGGTGTTGTCCATTCCAGTGTATTGGCACCCCATGGATTGGCACTTCTTACCTTTCTTCCTTTAAACATGGAGTAGAAATAGTTGAACACAAATACCCCCTGCAACAGGAATGTAATAATGGTAGCAATGGTGATCACCTTATTGAGTTCGTCAAACTGGTTAAATGAAGTCCACAGGCTGAAATCCAGGTAACGGCGGGGTACACCAGCCAATCCCATATAGTGCATGGGCCAGAAAATGACGTACGCTCCTATAAGGGTTCCCCAAAAGTGGATATAGCCCAAGGTATTGTTCATATAGCGGCCGAACATTTTAGGGAACCAGTGATAGATACCGGCAAACATTCCAAAGAAGGCGGCCACACCCATTACCAGGTGGAAGTGCGCAATTATAAAATAGGTATCGTGCACGTGCATATCAATAGTTGAGTTACCCAACCAGATACCCGTTAAACCACCAGAGATAAATAAGCTCACAAAACCAATGGAAAACAACATACCAGGGGTAAATACCAGGTTACCTCTCCAGATGGTAGTAATCCAGTTAAATACCTTGATGGCAGAGGGAATGGCAATCAGCAGCGTCAGCAGTACAAAGAAGGCACCCAGGAACGGGTTCATACCAGACACAAACATGTGGTGTGCCCATACTACCAGGGCCAGTACGCAAATGGCGAACAAAGAACCAATCATGGCGATGTAACCGAAGATAGGTTTACGGGCATTCACACTCATTACCTCCGATACCAATCCCATCGCCGGCAATATCACAATATATACTTCCGGATGCCCCAGGAACCAGAACAAGTGCTGGTACAAAATAGGACTACCACCTTCATTGGGTAAAATCTGACCATTGACCACAATATCGCTCAGGTAAAAAGAGGTACCCAGGTTGCGGTCAAACAATAACAGGATAAAACCAGATACCAGTACCGGGAAGGATAAGATACCCAGTATGGCGGTAAAGAACAACGCCCAGATGGTCAAAGGCATGCGGGTCATGCTCATACCTTTCGTACGCATGTTCAGGATGGTAGAAACATAGTTCAAACCGCCTAATAAAGTAGATACCACAAAGAAAAACAGGGATAAGAGCCATAAATCCATACCCAGCCGGGAGCCGATCGTGGCTTGTCCCAAGGCACTTAGAGGAGGATAAGCCGTCCAGCCACCATTGGCTGGACCTGTTTGAATAAACAAAGAGCTGAACATTATGATACTGGCCAAAAAGAAAAACCAGTATGACAGCATGTTCATGAAGGGAGAAGCCATATCTCGGGCACCCACCTGCAGCGGTATCAAAAAGTTGGCAAACGTACCACTCAAACCACCTGTCAATACAAAAAATACCATGATCGTACCGTGCATGGTTACCAGGGCATAATAAAAGTCAGGATCTATTCGTCCACCTTTAGCCCATTCACCTAAAAAGGTTTCCAGAATGGGGAAAGTCTCATCAGGGTAGCCCAGCTGCAAACGAAACAAAGCAGAAAACAAACCGCCGATGATCGCCCAGATGATACCTGTTGCCAAATATTGCTTGGCAATCATTTTATGATCCTGGCTAAAGATATATTTTGTAATAAACGTTTCTTTATGATGGTGATGTCCGTCACCATCATGCGCCACATGATAACCCTCATGCGTTACATGAACCTCTGGTTGAATATTAGAATGCGTATTGTGATCCATATCTTATATCTTTTTATAGAAACAAACGTTTCTGCTCTTATTTCATTGTTGTTGAACTTCCGGCTGCATTGGCTGTAGTATCAGCCGCTGCTGGTGCTGCTGAACCAGAGGCTGCCTTCGCTGCAAGATACTGCGGCTGCTTGGAAGCCAGCCAGGCTTTGTATTCCGCTTCCGTATCTACTACAATAGTACCTCTCATACTAAAGTGACCTTTACCGCACATCTGGTCGCAGGAAATTTCGTAATTGAAATCCGGACCATATTTCTCCCTCATCTCACGAGTGGTGTACTTAGGTGTAAACCACATGGTAGTGGGGATACCCGGTACGGCATCCATCTTCATTCTGAAGTGCGCCAATCCCACATTATGAATCACATCCTTTGCATTGATGATCAGCTTCACCGGTTTATTTACCACTACGTGCATTTCACCTGTAGTATAAACGTCGTCATGGTTGGCGGGGTCATCCCACAACTGTCCCAAAGGATTGGCTTTGGTTTCGTCGACTTCCTTAAAATATTTTTTACCCAAAACACCATCCTTGCCCGGATAACGGAACTCCCAGTTAAACTGCTTACCGGTTACTTCCACAATCATTGCGTCTTTTGGCGCTTCACCGGTAATCTGGAACCAGTAATACAGGCCAAATCCTACTAACACGGTCAGTACGATAGCCGGAATAACGGTCCAAATAACCTCCAGCCGGTTGTTATGGGGATAGTAAAAAGCCTTCCGGGTTTCTTTTTCCTGGTATTTATAAGAAAACCAGAACAGTAAAATTTGAGTTATTACAAATACAAAACCGGTAATGGCCAGGGTAATATAGATCATGGTGTCAATTTTTTCACCATGCTCGGATGCTGCGGCACCCAGAATCTTACCCTTTAGTTCTTCATTGCAATACCATACTGCTACCAGACCTACAACCAGAAAAGCCAGCAGTAAAAAGGCATTGATACGGTTGGATTCTTTTCTTGTTTTTTCTTCACCACGCAAAATGGATACATATTCACTTGCCTTGGCAATTTGAAAAACAATGACAAATCCTAAAATAAGTGCTACTAAAATCCAAATACTAGACATACGTCAATCAGTTAAATCTGTTTTACTCCTTATTATGTATGATGAATAACGCTTTCTTTGAAGAAAGGATGGTTTTTGGAAATCAGCGGAGCCTGTGCCAGCGAACGGGCTGTTACAAACATAATTAAACCCACAAAGCCCAAAGCTACTCCAAAATCAGCCAGCAAAAACGGAACGTGCTCTTTCTGGTGTCCGGGGAAAACCATCTGGAAGAAATCCAGCCAGTGACCAAAAAGTATCAGCACCGCCATCATGGTAATGGTACCATAGTTGCGCTTGGATCTTCTTGTCATCAATAATAATAAAGGAGCTAAGAAATTAATTACCAGGTTCAATAAAAACACACCTCTGTACGGTCCCTGCATCCGGGGCTGGAAATAAACAGTTTCTTCAGGAATGTTGGCATACCAGATCAGCATGAACTGCGAATACCACAAATATGTCCAGAAGATAGAGAAGGCAAACATAAACTTACCCAGGTCATGCAGGTGCTCGTCCGTTGTATATTCCAGGTAACCATTGTTTTTTAAAAACACCACGAATAAAGCAATCAAGGCAACACCGGCTACAAACGAACTGGCAAAGGTATACCAGCTGTACATAGTAGAATACCAGTGGGCATCGATGCTCATCAACCACAGCCACGGAGTGGTAGACATTACCGTCAACCCAAATACTGCCAGGAAGGCAGCCGCCCAAACGGTATTTTTGAAAATATATCTTTTTCCTTCTTCCACGCTCATGGGTCTTTCATCCGCCTGGCGGGAAATCTGGCGCACTTTCCTACCCAGTAACCACCAGCCGGCCAGTGTCAGTATAGTCCATACGGTAAAAAAGCCTTTATTAAGAAAACCAGACTTGTGCAACAAGATATCATCGTGTTTTACATGCTCGGCATCGGTCCAATGGTAAATATCGTGGTTACCGCCAAATACAATCGCCATCAGGATCACCAGGCAAATAATACTCATTACCGGTACACAGGCAGAAAGGGCTTCCGGAACTCTTTTGAAAGTAGTATGCCAACCGCCCCAGGCCAATGTGGTGGCACAGACGAAAAACATACAGGCATTGACTACCAATAAAAAGTAGACGCTGTTTTGTAACAAAGAACCCCAAAACCTAGCCTGCGCATGCGAATCGTCACTTAATCCATGCGTAAATAATAAAATCAAAACGGATAAGATGCCAACGCCCATCAACCCAAGGGAAATGGTATTGTATCTTTTTGGTATTACAAATTGATCTCTGGTTGCCATTTACTTCTGTTTATTTTCTAATCAGCTTTTATTTTTTTGTAGTCGTATCTGCACCTGCACTGGGCGTACCTTTCGTAGCTGTAGCAGCGGCTGAATCAGCAGCAGCTTTGGCAGGACCTTGCTTCTCACGGATGTAATTAATCACCCACCAGCGTTCTGCAGGATGCAGCTGAGAGGCATAGCTACCCATCTGACCTTTACCATACATTATCACATGGTACATCTGACCGTCCGCTAATTTTTTGGTGTGATCATCTAACAGATTACGTGGTGCGGCAGGATAAGGACCATCACCACCTTTCCACAATGGGCCATTACCATCCAGGTTAGTTCCATGACAGATACCGCAATGAATCAGGTACAACCGTTCTGCTTCCTTTTTCTGCCCGGCTGAAATGTTCATTGTATCCAAAGGGCTTCTATAAGAGGCAGCCATTGCATAACCGCTATCATTGGGAGGAAGGTTAAAAGTAGAAACATCACCTCGGGCCATGGTTCCGTTTACCGGTAAAGCATTATAAAAAATGCCCTTTTCTTTCAACTTCTCATAATCATCAATGTTGTTATATCCATAAGCTTCATAGGCACGGCTATAATACATGTCTGGCATATAGGCCTGGCCAGGATTATTACCCTTGGCACCGCCACAGCTTACCACACCCAACCCTACTGCTGCAATACCTGCTATTACTAGTAATTTTTTCATTGAATTTTTTGATATTATATACAACAGTTAAATACTTGGCTCAACTTTTTTATCAAAAACGACTGTTTCCTGATCGTACCGGCCAATCCACCAGCCTGTTTCTTTGTGCTGAACACTTACATCAGCCGCACCCAAACTGGTTAAAAAAGCGATGGCTTCTGTTTCGTTGGTTTTATCGGTACACTCCAGGGCCATGACAAAAGTATCGTCAGTAGCTCGGGGGTTGAAGTGGTCTTTTTTAACAAAAGGAGCCAACTGGCACAGGTAACAAAAGGTCAGCACCATACCTACCGCAGCAAATAAAACCGTCAACTCAAACATAATGGGTATCCAGGCCGGTAAGGCAAAGAAAGGCTTACCGCCAATGTTCATCGGCCAGTCGGTAGTAAATACCCAGGTAATGAAACTAAAGGCAACCGTAGTACCCGTAATACCATAAATGAATCCGGCAGTATGTAAGCTGGTATCCCTCAAACCCATAGCCGCATCCAGGCCATGTATGGGAAAAGGCGTATAAACGTCATGTATTTTGTAGCCTGCCTTGCGCACCTGCTTTACAGCAGGAAACAAAACCTGCTCGTCATAAAAATTACCAACTACAAATTTTTTAACAGCCATATCAATCAGTTCAGTTTTTCTTTGATTTCAAATTAAGTTTAGTGATGGGCAGTTTGGGCATGGGCAAACTCATCTGCTTTTTCCATTTCCACCACATCCATTTTCTCTTTGTAGTTTTCGCCACTCTTCTTCAGGATGTGCTTGATCTCTGCCACCGCAATCACCGGGAAGAACTTGGAGAATAAGAAGTAACAGGTAAAGAACAATCCAAACGTACCCAGGTAAAACCCTATCTCCCAGATGGTTGGTGTATAATAAGTACTCCAGGACGAAGGCAGGTAATCACGGTACAGAGAAGTAACGATGATTACAAAACGCTCGAACCACATACCAATATTCACCAGGATGGACATAAAGAAGGTAACCAGCAGGTTGCGGCGCATTTTCCTGAACCAGAAGATCTGAGGAGAAATTACGTTACAGCCCATCATCAGCCAGTAGCTCCATCCATAGGGGCTGGCCAGGTTCAACCTGTTTTCAAAAAACGCGAACTCTTCATATTTTACGTGTGAGTACCAGGCCATGAACAGCTCCGTCAGGTAGGCAATACCTACTATGGAACCGGTCAATACAATTACCTTGTTCATCACATCAATGTGTTCTATGGTAATATAATCCTCCAGCCCCAGCACCTTACGGGTGATCAGCAACAGGGTTTGCACCATGGCAAAACCAGAGAAGATGGCACCGGCAACAAAATAAGGCGGGAAGATGGTAGTATGCCAGCCGGGAATTACAGAAGTGGCAAAGTCAAAAGATACGATCGTGTGTACAGACAATACCAGCGGAGTAGACAAACCCGCAAGTACCAGCGACAAGCTTTCATGGCGCTGCCAGTGTTTGGTAGAACCGGTCCAGCCAAAAGCCGCTACACCATAAAACATTTTTCTCCATTTTTCTTTAGCACGGTCTCTTAAAGTAGCCAGATCCGGTAACAGACCCGCATACCAGAAAAGCAGGGAAACAGTAAAGTAAGTAGAGATGGCAAATACGTCCCACAACAGCGGGGAGTCAAAGTTTACCCATAGTGGCCCGCGGGTGTTGGGATAAGGCAAGGTAAAGAACGCATTCCATACACGACCCATGTGGAAGATCGGAAACTGGCCCGCACACATTACCGCAAAGATGGTCATGGCTTCTGCCGCCCGGTTTACACCGGTACGCCAGCCTTGGCGGAACAGTAACAGGATGGCTGAGATCAATGTACCGGCGTGACCGATACCTACCCACCATACAAAGTTGGTAATGTCCCAACCCCATCCAATGGTTTTATTCAGGTTCCACTGCCCCGTACCATAGATCACTTCACGGGTTACTGATACCACACCGAACATGAGTAGTATTACAGAAATGATAAATCCGATCCACCAGAGTTTACTGGGCCTGGCCTCAACAGGCCGGCAAATGTCTTCCGTAACCTGATGATAATCTTTATCACCTACTACCAGTGGTGGTCTTACCTGCGATTCGTATCTAAGTAATGCCATATGATTTTAGCTTTTAGCTTTAGCATGAAGCTTGTAGCTATGATTTTTAAAGTCTTTTATTTTCTTTTCAGCAACGATTCTTGTTCTTATCCTTTTTTAATGTGCCGGTTCTGCATCTTGTCTTGCTGGAATACCTGGCTCTTCGGTTTGTCCTGCATGCTCTGCACCACCTTCAAGGGTAAATACAATTTCATCTGTATTTCTCACTTTCGCCAGATAGTTCACATTCGGCAAAGTATGCAGTTGCTCAATCACATAAAACAGCCTGCCCGGGTTATTGGTACGAATCTGTGCCACCTCGCTTTGCTTATCATTTACATTACCAAACACAATGGCACTGGTCGGACAAGCCTGCGCACAAGCAGTCTGTACTTCATTGGGTTCTAAAGGTCTGTCCTCCAGTTTGGCTTTCAGCTTACCGGCCTGTGTACGCTGCACACAGAAAGTACATTTCTCCATTACACCACGGCTACGCACTGTAACATCCGGGTTAAGTACCATCCTGCTCAGCTCATCATTCATCTGGTGTACTACCGGGTCAAGCTTACCTACACCATTTTGATCCTGGTTGTTGGGGAAAGAATCGGCACCAGTATAATCAGCCCAGTTAAAACGACGTACTTTATAAGGACAGTTGTTGGCGCAATAACGGGTACCGATACAACGGTTGTAGATCATCTGGTTGATACCTTCCGAATTGTGCATGGTAGCCGCTACCGGACATACGTTTTCGCAAGGTGCGTTATCGCAATGCTGGCACAGCATGGGCTGGAACACCACCGCTTTCAGGTCATCCGGATTCTTTTCATCACTTACAAAGTAGCGGTCAATGCGCAACCAGTGCATGTCATGGAACCGAAGTACTTCACTCTTACCCACTACCGGAACGTTGTTTTCAATATGACAGGCCACCACACAGGCACCGCAACCGATACAGCTGTTCATGTCGATGGACATACCCCATTTGGGTCCCGGCTGTACATGGTCGCCATATAAAGTAGATTCTTTACGGTAGTCACCCGTTTTAGGTGCATAGGCCTTGGCCAGTTCATCACGAAACTCTGTATAACGGGTTGGATATTTCATGAAAGTAGCCAGTGTTGTTTCTTTTACAACCTCTGTTCTTCCTTCGTATGAGTTATGGATCTGTACCTGTGCTAATTTCTTTTTGCCTACTGTTTTTTCAGATACGGTTACATTGTTGGATGTTTCAATAGTCGTACCATTAAAGCGGGCAAATGGATAAACATTCTCCCCGATATCATAAGATGCTTTACCAAAGGCTTCATTGCGGCCATAGCCTACCGATACGGCAATGGTATTGGCATTCATGCCAGGTACGACATATACCGGCAGTTGCACCTTTTTATTTTCATTCAGTGATATTTCAATCACTGGCTTATCCATGTAGTACTCGTAATCGCTATCCAGTTTAATGCCCAGTTCATTGGCTTTGGCCAGAGAGATCATGGCAAAGTTACCCCAGGTAGAACGGGTTACCGGATCAGGCAACTCCAGCAACCAGGGATTACCGGACTGCTTACCCGCAGCTAAGGCCACGGTTGGATAAATAACGAGTTCATCTTTACCGGCTTTTTTAGCAGCACCAAGGGCAGAAACCGCTTGTGCCACACTGCCACTGTTAAAGGCTGCAGCTCCACCCGTTGTAGTAGTCGTAGTTACCGGTGCGGTAGCAGGAGCTGATCTAACCGTATCACTGCTGCGGTTAGAGGTATCGCCCAGGTTATGACCACCAACAGCCTGTGCAAACAAGGCACCTACACTTTTAGCGGTGGCATTTTCTAAAACACCATCCTGCAAAGCACGATCAAAAGCCTGCTCGCCACCTAACTTGCCGGTCCAGTACTGGCGGAAATAATTTTCGTATTCTGTATTGTTACCACTCCACTTTAACAAAGACGTCTGGAAGTGGCGTGTTTTGAATAAAGGATAAATAGTCGGCTGGATAAAGGAAATATAACCCGCTTTAGGTTCGGCATCTCCCCAGCTTTCCAGATAGTGGTGAGCGGGCACAGAGTAGTTACACAGCTCGGTGGTTTCATCCATTTTTTCATTGAACGAAACACTCAGTCTTACCTTTTTCAAACCATTGATAAAGGCCTGTGCATCATAATATTCATAAGCAGGATTGGCACCATAAATCAGTAAAGCACCAATTTGTCCGGCATTCATTTGGTTGACCAATGCTACCATATCGCTATCAATACCTTGTTTGGTATTGATGGGAGAAGACCAGTCGATGGTGGTACCGTTAGCACCAATGCTGCTGTTGATGGCATTGACCACCATTTGTACATTGGGATCATTACTGCCGCAAACCACCAAAGCAGCACCCCTGTTAGCCTGCAGATCTTTGGCAGCCTTCAAAACCCCATCGCGCAGTTTGGCATCGGAAATATTGGCGGTAGCCTGACCACCCAAAGCAGCATACAAAGCCAGGGCGATGGTACCGATATCAGAAGGCCTGTGGGAATAACGTTCGTCAGCATTGGAACCAGTCAAGCTCAGGTAGCTTTCAAACTGGTAATGCTTGTTCATTTGCGGGTTACGCTCATCAATTTTTCTGCCGTAAGAGTAAGCGCGGGCAAACTCTACCGGGTTCAGCCATGTACCTAAAAAGTCGGCATCTAAGCTCACGATGGTTCTGGCGCGGTCAAAACGGTAGGATGGAATGGCTCTTCTGCCAAATGAAGCTTCGTTGGCCAGCAGCAAACCGCTGTACGAAATTGGATCGTACTGTACGTGGCGGCTGCCCGGAAAACGACCCAGAAAATCGGCAATAGCCTGCTTGGTAGTGGGCGATACGATGGTATTGGTCAATACTACCACCGGTGCACCGCCTAAACCGGTCAAAGCCGTAGTTATGGAGCGATCCAGTTGGTCGTACGTAGGCACTTCCTGGAATTTACCATCTGCGGCCCTTTGCTGGGGATGACGCAAACGGTAGGTATCGTATAAATCCAAAACAGAAGCCTGCGCTCTGGGCGACGTACCGCCTTTAGTATAGGAGCACAAACCGTTTCCTTCAATCTTAATAGGACGGCCTTCTCTTACGGTGGCCACTACCGGCAGTACATCCACATCACTTACAAAAGTGGTGGCGTAATACTTGGAGATACCAGGCGTTACGTTTTCCGGACGGTTTACATAAGGGATGGCCTTTCTTACCGGTACCTGACAGCTGGCTATGGTAGCCGCAGCGGTACTGAAACCTAAATATTTTAAGAAATCGCGACGCGGCGTTTTAGAATCCAATAATCCTTTACCATCGATATCTTCAAAAGGCAACTCCTCCTGGAATTCATCTTTCGTCAGCTTTTGAAGACGTTCTTTATCATTCAGCTCAGCGAAACTTTGCCAATACTTTTTTTCCATATTACCCGATCCACCTGAGGCGGACATTTTTATTTTATAAAAAATGAGAGTTTAGGTTATTCTTCTACTTTCTCTAAAGCAGTAATTTATTAATAGTGACACTTTTGACACTCCAGACCGCCAATGGTTTCTACGGTTACATCGTTCATCTTGCCTGCACTCAGGTCATTGTGAAACTTCTCGTAAATGCTGTAGAATTTATTCCCGGTGCTGTCCGCTTTATTAAAAAAGTCAACTTTTGTTTCCCGGTGACAGTTTACACACCAGCCCATGCTCAGCTCTGCTACCTGCTCTACCTTATCCATTTCCTGAACGTTGCCGTGGCAGGACTGGCAAGCCACTTTACCGGCATGTACGTGCTGGGCGTGGTTAAAGTAAACGTGGTCAGGCAGGTTGTGAATTTTGATCCACTCGATGGGTTTGGCTTTGGAAGCATCCCAGGGCTGACCCGGAGTATAACCCGCATAGTCGTACAGCTTCTGGATCTCCGCGGTACCGTTAATCTCGTTTCCATCCTCATCGTACAGCTTCGGCCCTTTTTCGTAAGTAGAAATGGCCTTGTGACAGTTCATACATACGTTGATGGAAGGAATAGCGGCATGTTTGCTTTCCCAGGCACTGCCGTGACAGTACAAACAGTTGATCTGGTTAATGCCGGCGTGTACCTTATGGGAATAATAAATAGGCTGCGACGGCTTATAACCCTGCTGACGACCCAGGCCAATAGCACCTTTACCCACCAGGTAACCACCTATTATAAAGAAGATGATAGCAAATAAGGCAATGTAAATTTTATTGCGGTAGAAGGGCACCGGATCAGGACGCTGGATACCCTCTTTGTCATCGGACAGCTTTTTCAGGTTGCTGTTTACCTGCATCAGGATCAGGGCAATGAGCGCCAGAATGATGGAGATAACACCGAAGATAAGGGCACTGCGATTGGACTCGCCCTCGCCTGCAGCATGTGGCTGGCTGGCAGCGCCACCCATAGCCGCACCCGGCGCCGGAGCTGAATTGGTATACTCTACAATCGCATCAATCTGTTCCGTGGTTAAATCCGGAAAAGCCTGCATGATCACACCATACTGCGCCTTCAAACCCTGCGTATACTGGTCATTGGCCATAAATTTCGCCGGGTTATGAATCCAGTCATAGATATTCTGCTTGTCACCCCATGGACCCCGGGAACTAAAATTCCGCAAGGCCGGACCGGTCAGGTTTTTATCAAGCGCGTGACATGATTGACAGTGTTGCTGGAATATGGCTTTCCCGTCCTGAGCATTTATGTTAGAAAAGCTTAGAATGAGTAGAAGCCCGAGCAGTGTAAATTTCTGAGCAAAAGATTTGAAAAAAATCATAGATACTATGGATCTAAAATTGTGGAAAATTTCCTGAATCGGGTGCAAAAATATGACAGGATTTTTACAAAAGGACACGCTTCTTAAAATTTTTTTAATCCGCTACCAGACTGCGTTTCAGCCCGTTTTCATCCTTTTTTTTCTTACTGCCAAAATTATTGTCATATGTTCGTCAACCTGTTCCACAGCTTGTGAAAATGTGCAAAACCTCATGCAGCTGCTCCTACCTTTTTCTTTTGTTGAACCCCTCATCCGGAACATTACGTGTCGCTTCAACTAAGTGCAATTGCCTATCACTTTTTTCACATACCCATACCTTTTCCATTCAGTTCTTTAAAAACCCATATGGCATTTTTGTCCGGCATTCATTATTTTCAACTACAGCAGCTGGCTAAATTTTCAAAGGGTGCTTCCTGTTTGCTGTGGCAGATTATGCTTTTATTTGTACCCTTGCTATTGCCTGTTATTATATAATAAAGAAGTTTGCTTTTAAGGCTAAGGCCAAACAGTATTACAAAACTATGAATCATTTATCCAACCCAGACCATAAACTTGCAGTATTTGCTTCCGGCACCGGCAGCAACGCCCGGCAGATCATCCAATATTTTAAAAACTCATCGCTAGCACGGGTGGCCCTGGTAGTGAGCAATAAACCCCAGGCCGGTGTGCTCCAGATAGCAGCAGCAGAAAATATTCCGACCCTCGTTATTGAAAAAGAAACCTTTTTTAGGGGCGATGGTTATGTACCGCAACTGCAAGCAGCCGGCATCGACCTGGTTGTGCTGGCGGGTTTTTTATGGAAAGTGCCTCAAACTTTAATTAACGCTTTTCCCCGCAAGATCATCAACATTCATCCGGCCCTGTTGCCCAAGTACGGCGGCAAGGGTATGTATGGCCAGTTTGTACACCAGGCCGTAAAAGACGCCCGCGAACTGGAAAGCGGTATTACCATTCATTACGTAGATGAGCATTACGACAACGGCGACATTATTTTTCAAACCTCCTGCCCGCTGGAAAGTTCGGACGACATTCATACCATCAGCCAGAAAGTACAGCAGCTGGAGCACCGCTATTACCCGCAGGTCATTGAAAAGCTGCTGAAAGAAAACTAGTTGGGGTAGAAAGACGAAGAAAAGTTCCCGAGTTCGCAAGTTCACCTGTTCACAAGTTGGATCACAGATTACACGGATTTTAGAGGGGTTGCGCAGATTTGTAAATGTTTGTGGGGTTTTGAAAGAGTTAATGGCCGGCAGTGCATTCTAAATATGTTGTATGGCATTTTCCTACAACTCTTGAAAAAACCCATAATGGAAAGTTGATTGTTGATAAAAGTTGACGGATGATAGTTGACAGTTGACGAAAAGAAAGTCTTTCAAAAACCCATATGGCTCTTCAATCTGCGAAATCCTTATCAAATCCTTGCAATCTGTGATCCTACTCGGGAACTTTTCAATTGAACCCGATTCTTTACCATTGCTTTTGCAATTTGTTTTGTTACTTGCTGCAAATCTTTACTTGAAGACTGTACATCTTTATATCATCCTAATTGCTGCTTTCTTTTTTTCGTTTCAGCAGGCGCAGGCACAGTACAGGGTGCAGGGCTACGTGCTGGACAGCTCCCGCACCTACCCGCTGGAAGCGGTGAGCGTAATGAGCACCAGCGGCCAGGGCACCATTACCAACAGCGATGGTTTTTACCGGCTGGAGGTGAGCGAAAAAGATTCCATCTGGTTTTCTTACCTGGGCAAGCCTACCGTCAAGTTCCCGGTGCGGCAAATGCCCGACCCCAACCAGTTTGACATTGCCCTGAAGGTAAACATACCGGTGCTGGCCGAAGTAAAGATCCGGCCGCGCAACTACCGGCTCGACTCGCTGCAGAACCGCCAGGATTATAAAAAAGCCTTTGACTTTAGAAGACCCAACCTGGAAAGCATGACCTCCATCGGGCCCAACGGCGCCGGTATTGACATCAACGAAGTGATTCGCCTGTTCCAGTTCCGCAAAAACCGCTCGATGACGAAGTTTCAGGAGCGCCTGCTGCAGCAGGAGCAGGACAAATACGTGGACCACCGCTTTAGCAAGGCCCTGGTGCGGCGGCTGACCGGCCTGGAAGGCGACGAACTGGTGCGCTTTATGGTGCTGTACCGGCCTTCGTACGAGTTTGCCCTCTACACCCGCGAGTACGAGTTTCAGGAGTACATCAAAAAAGCCTTCGAGCAGTATAAAAGCAGCAAGGCCGCTTTTTAAAGGCTGCTGATTTCTCCCGCCTGTTTTCGGGCTGCATTGTATCTTTCAGGCATGTTCAAAAACTGGTACCTGCCCTTTTTACTCCTGCTGTCTGTTCCGTCTTTTGCGCAATCGTATAAAAAGCTGCACCAAAAGGCATTAGTAGTAGATACGCACAACGACGTGCTGATCGCTGTCATGCAAGGCCACAACCTGGACCACGACCTGAGTGGAAAAACCCATTCTGACCTGGCCCGATTCCGGCAGGGCGGAGTAGACGTGCAGGTATTTTCCATCTGGAGCGATGAAAAGTATGGAAAGGGCACCGGCTTTCGCTATGCCAACCGGCAGATTGATTCGCTCTACGCCCTTGCGGCCCGCAATAAAGACCAGATGATGCTGGTGACCAATTCCAAACAGCTGCGGCAGGCGGTAAAACAAAAAAAACTGGGCACCATGATGGGCATGGAAGGCGGCCACATGCTGGAAGATCATATAGATTATATAGACAGCCTGCACCACCGCGGCGTACGCTACATTACCCTTACCTGGAACAACTCCACCAGTTGGGCCACCTCGGCCAAAGACGAAACCGAAGGCACCACGCCCAACGGCACCAAAGGCCTCACGGACCTCGGCCGCCAGATGGTACAGCGCATGAACCAGCTGGGCGTGATGGTAGACCTGAGCCATGTGGGCGAGCAAACCTTTTGGGATGCCATTAACGCTTCTACCAAACCAGTTTTAATTTCCCATAGTTGTGTTTACAGTCTATGCCCCCATCCCCGCAACCTCAAAGACGAGCAGATCAAAGCGGTTGGTAAAAGCGGCGGTGTGATTCACCTGAACTTTTATTCCGGCTTTCTGGACAGCACCTACCAGCAGCGGAAAGAAAGTCTTTTAAAAACCCATGCTAAGGAATTGGATTCGCTGAAAGCGGTGCAGGGAGCAGCTTTTGATAAGGACCAATGGCTGTCTGAAAATTATGCACAGGAAGTAGCCAGCCTGAGGCCACCGCTTTCGCTCCTGCTGGACCACCTGGATTATGTGGTAAAGCTCATTGGTGTGGACCACGTGGGCCTGGGCTCCGACTTTGACGGTATTGAATCCGCCCCATGCCAGCTGGACGATGTAACGCATTTTCCCAACATCACCCAGGCCCTGCTGCAGCGCGGCTATAGTAAAAAAGACATCCGTAAAATATTAGGTGAAAATTTTGTGCGGGTGTTCCGGGCCAATACCAAATAAGCCGTTTTTCCGTTAATAGAGTTGTGTGTTCAACTTCTTTAAAATCCCATATGATGAAACCTTTGTTGGTGTTGCTTTTGGTAGTGTGGAGCGTTGCGGGCAGGGCGCAGGAGACGCCTTTTAAAAACGTTCAAAACCCCATGGTCATTCAAACGGCGAATGGCGAAGATTATTTAACCGAAGAAGAAAAGCTGGTGTTTGCCTACCTCAACCTGGCCCGTACGGAGCCGGCTTATTTTGCCGACTCGGTTTTAAAAACCTATGAAGGCGCCCCGCGCATGGATAACAGTTATTTAAAAAATTCGCCTTACGTCACCTCTTTATACAACCAGCTCAAAACCATGAAACCGCTGCCGCCCCTGCGGCCCAGCAAAAGTTTGTACACATCGGCCAAATGCTATGCTGAATTTACCGGAAAAACCGGCCGTACCGGGCACGACCGCACCGGAACAGATTGTACATTTGAACAGGCTGAATGCTGCTCGTATGGTTTAAGCAGGGCCGTGGATATTGTGATGCAGTTGCTGATTGATAAAAACGTTGAATCACTTGGGCATCGCAAGATCTGTTTAGGACCTTACACCACCATGGGCCTTTCCATTCAGCCGCACAAAGAGTACAAGTACACAGCGGTTTTACAATTCAAATAAATACATGGAACAAACTACCTTGGGCATTGGCACCCGGCTGCAGCACACCCAGCACGGGCCCGGCGTTATTGTAGGCGTTCGCTACGCCACCTATTTGATTTCTTTTATTTACCATGGCGTGAAAGAGGTGGATAAAACAGATACCCACCTGGAAGAAATCATACCCGAAAACGTAACCGAAGAAATAGAAACCCATTCCGAAGTGGAGCGGTCGCTGCTGAAAATACTGCGCCTGTGGAACGGCACCAGCGAAGTAGTGCCGCTGGGTGACCGGTGGAAGGGCGGCACGATGCTGCTGCAACCGGCCGATAAAAGCCAAAAACCCAAAGAAGTGCCCATTGACATGTTCTTTCATAAAATAGTGATGGCGCGGGACCGCCTGCGGGTGCTGGAGCAGCAGATCAATGCCCACAAAGTCCTGAGCGATGAAGAAAAGGTGGGCCTGCAGCAATATATTACCCGCATTTACGGTTCGTTTACCACCTTTAATGTATTGTTTAAAAACAAAGAGCACTGGTTTAGCGGCGAAAAAGGCAGCGGCGAATAATGATAAAAAGAGCAACTACATAGCGACCATAAACAATGAAAGCTGTTAAAAACAGCTTTCATTGTTTTCATTAACTGTACAAGCGTTGCACTTTCCTGCTCATGAAAAGTTTGGCAAAACACCGCTCACGGTTACATAATCTGCCGGAGTATTACGCGGTGAGAAGACTCTACATGCGGTTTGAATTGTTCATACCACTGCTGCCATTCTGCCTTACCCAGTTCTTGGGTGATGGTGCGTTCATAATCTGCCAGCGTATCGAAGCCTTGCTCCAGAATCAGCCGGTAAGCATCGCCGGTAAAATCGGTATACACTTTTTGCAATTTAGCCGTTGGCATCACCTGGTTTTTCATGGCTTCTTCCAGCAAAGGTTTTACTTCTTTGAAGTGTCCGAACTTCAGCCGGAAAATGTCTCGGGTAACAAAGGCGATCTTTTGCGGTGTGGCACCGGACGGTGCGCCTAACTGCTGCAGCAACACCTCATTCATCATAAAGATGCGGGCCGCTTTGATCATGCCGTTCTTAATGTCAAATACCTTACAGTAGGGCACCGTTACTTCTTTTTGAGTAGCTGGTATACCGGCGTAGTCTGCAATGTGACGACCTCTGAACACGCCTTCCACAAAAGCTTTGTCTTCCGCAATTTCATAGTTTTTTACTTCTGATTTGGCATCAAAAGCTACCTGATACATGTAGTGGAGCATGGCTCCGATTTCTGCACGACCCCTGTATTCCTCACCTGTACTGATGTTTTTAAACACAGCATCCTCCGCTACATACTGCAAGTCCTGGTTTTGAACAAAAGCCAGCAAATTCTTTTGTGCTTGAGAAAGGGTTTCTTTTCCCAGAATTGCTTCTTTCATAAAATAAATTTTAGAGGTTAAAAAATAAGCCGTCTTCAAAGGGCAGGCACCTTTGAAACGCTTCAGGGGGTAGTAGCGGGACAATAAACAGATAAGACACTATGAAGGTAGAAAGAAAAAAGAACAACTAATATGATAACAGTTTTTGTACATAGGCATCCAGCCGTGCACTGGCCAGAAAGTTCTTTTCCAGTTCTGTATTAAAAGGCACCGGCGTATCCAGCGAAGCACAGCGCATTACCGGCGCATCCAGGTATGTAAAACAATGCTCTGCAATCCAGGCACTGATCTCCCCGCCAATACCACCGATTAAAGTGTCTTCGTGCAGCAGCAATACTTTGCCGGTGCGTTTTACGGCCGCTCGAATCGCATCATAATCCAGCGGCAGCAAGGTGCGCAGGTCCAGGATGTCGATAGAAACTTCCGGGTGTTCGGCAGCATAATCTTCGGCCCAGTGCACACCGCTGCCATAGGTGATGATGCTGATGTCGTCACCACTGCGTACGTGCCGGGCCTTTCCGATTTCTATCTCGTAATACGCTTCCGGCACCGGTCCGCTAATGCTGCGGTACAGCGCCTTGTGCTCAAAATACAGCACCGGGTTGGGATCGTTGATAGCGGCTATCAGCAGGCCTTTGGCATCCATAGGCGTGGATGGGTATACTACTTTTAGACCGGGCGTGTGTACAAACCAGGCTTCGTTGCTCTGGCTGTGAAAAGGTCCCGCACCCACACCGGCTCCCGTAGGCATGCGGATCACCACATCCGCATTTTGGCCCCAGCGGTAATGGATCTTGGCCAGGTTGTTCACGATCTGGTTAAAACCAACCGATACAAAATCGGCAAACTGCATTTCCACCATGCTTTTATACCCTTCCAGGCTCAGGCCCAATGCACTGCCTACAATGGCACTTTCGCAAAGTGGTGTGTTGCGTACTCTTTCCTTGCCAAAGGCTTCTACAAAACCTTCCGTTATTTTAAACGCTCCACCGTATTCTGCAATGTCCTGCCCCATCAGCACCAGGTTAGGGTGTTGCTGCATGCTTTGGTGCAGGCCTTCTTTGATGGCGTCAATTAAGCGCTTTTCCGTTGACCGTTGACCGTTGGTCGTTGACGGAATCGCATCTTTTACCACTATCAACTGTGAACTGTCAATTGTCAACTTTGGACTGTAAATATCTGCCAATTCCTCAGTGGTGCTGACAACAACAGGCGCACTGGCAAATCCTGCTTTTAATTCATCTTCTATCCGTTGCTTTTGCTCCTGCCGCACTTCCATGATTTCCTTGGCCGTCAGCACGCCCTGTTCTATCAGGTAAGCTTCGTAGTTCATGATGGGGTCTTTGGCGCTCCACTCCTCAAACAGTTCTTTGGGTACATATTTGGTGCCGCTGGCTTCTTCGTGGCCCCTCATGCGAAAGGTCATGCACTCCACCAGGAAAGGTTTTTGCTCACGGATGCAATAATCCCGCACGCCTTTGATGGTATCGTATACGGTTAAAATGTTGTTGCCGTCAATCACCACGGCTTCCATGCCGTAACCCTTAGCCCGGTCGGCCAGTTGGGTACACAAGTATTGTTCGCTTACCGGTGTGCTGAGTCCATAACCATTGTTTTCAATCACAAAAATCACCGGCAGGTTCCATACGGCGGCTACATTGAGCGCTTCATGAAAATCGCCTTCACTGGTGCCGCCATCGCCGGTAAAAGCCAGCGCCACCTTGTCTTCTTTTTTCAATTTGTACGCCAGGGCCACGCCATCGGCAATGGCCAGTTGCGGCCCCAGGTGGGAGATCATGCCGCAGATGTGGTGCTCCCGGTTGCCAAAATGAAAACTTCTTTCCCGCCCTTTGCTATAACCATCCTGGCTGCCCTGCCACTGTTTAAAAAGCTTATGCAAAGGCATGTGGCGACTGGTAAACACACCCAGGTTGCGGTGCAGGGGCATGATCCACTCATCGGGCTGCAGGGCCAGCGTAGCACCCACTGAAATCGCCTCCTGGCCAATGCCGCTGAACCATTTGGAGATCTTTCCCTGCCGCAGCAGCACCAGCATTTTTTCTTCAATCAGGCGCGGGTACAACAGGTTTTTATACAGGTGAATCAATTGATGATTGCTTAAATCCTTGCGCAGAAACTCCATGGTTATGATTTGTGGTAGTGCAATTTAATCCCGGTCTATGATACCATCTAAAATATAAGTAACAATTGAAACAATCAGACTGAAAAGAATGGCATAGAACCAGCCGTTGACGGCAAAGCCTTCGACAAAATAATCGGCCAGCTTTACCATAAGGGCATTGATGATGAGCAAAAAAAGTCCCAGCGTTACAAGGGTGATGGGAATGGTGAGAATGACCAGTATGGGTTTTATAAAAGTATTGAGCAGGGCCAGCACCAGGGCTACGATCAACGTTGTTTTCAGATCGTTGGCCATGTGTACACCGGGTAAAACATAATCGGCTACAAAAACCGCCGCAGCCGTGATGAGCACTTTTAAAACAAAACCCATAGTATTGATAAACCTTTATTCAAATTAAACTTGGTAACTAGGTTGGGGGTAGGACAAGATACTTCTAATTTATATTATTTGACTTAGTCAAAATAATCCTCGGACTCCGGAAAACATAAAGCTGCGGTGGTGGGATTCTGCAGATTATTTGGCACATTAAACATTTCTTTTCTGATCCCGAAGCTCTTTGGCTGATTGCCACCAGAGAAAGCCAATGCAGAAAACAACCAAAAGGAATTGGACCGATGCGTTAATGAAAACAAGCGTTCGCAGGTTGAACGCAATACACACCGATAGAAAAGAAGTGAGGACCATTTGAATTAACATGAAGTTCTCGGGTGTGACCACTTTTTTCATACTTGTAAATTTATAAAAAAGGCCTCTGTGAAAAACAGAGGCCCGGTTAAAATATCATTCTTTTACAACCTGTGGAGTCCATGGTTTATTCTTTCAAAAATCCCATACGATTCTCTATCTGCGCAATCCTTTTAAAATCCCTGTAATCTGTGATCTAACTCTTTCAAAAACCCATACCTCCGGTGCAGGAGATGCCGAAACGAGTTCGGCATGACAGCGCCAGAGGTGAATAGAATAGCAGACAGCCTGATTATGAAGGAAAAGAGGAAAAGTAAACTTCTTCAAAATCCCATAGCAATAATGCACTTCTTCAAAACCTCATAAGCCTGTTTCCCATCTGCATAATCCTTTTCATAATCTGCGAAATCTGTGATTCTAACTCGAGAACAAGTATACCCCCTGAACTTAAAACCTTAAACTTTAGACTTTAAACTTTCTCACTTACACCACCACCAGCTCGTAAAAGTTTTCGGGCTGCAGGTATTTGTTGGCCAGACCCTGCAGTTCTTCGGCCGATACGTTTCTGATCACCTCCATCTGGCGGTAGAAATAATCTTGCGGCACGCCGTTCAGGATAATGTTTTTCCAGCGGTTGATGATATGGAAGGGTCCGTCCAGGTCGCCCAGGATGCTGCCGATCATGTAATTGCGTACCAGCAGCAGTTCTTCCTCGCCTACCGGTTCGTTGCGCAGGCGCTCCATTTCCTTATATACTTCCACAATAGCCGCTTCGCTTACATCACGCCCGGCTTCGGTACTGATCACCCAGGCACTTTGCTGTATATGGTTTTGCAGATAACTGTAAATGCCATAGGTATAGCCTTTGTCTTCCCGGATGTTGTTCATGAGGCGGGAACCAAAAAAGCCGCCAAACACATTGTTCAGCACCTGTACTTTCATAAAGTCCGGGTGGTGGCGGTTGGGAAAAGGTTGTCCTATGCGGATGGCGCCCTGCACCCCGTTGGGATCGTTGGTGATGCGGTATTTTTTTTCTTCGGCTGGTTGGGCAGCAATGTCGGCCACTTGCAGTGGCTGGTTATTCAAATCGCCAAAGTGCTGGTCCAGCAACTGAAATAGATTGGAAGGCAGCTTGCCGGCTACAAACAGGATCAGTTTGCCATTGAGGTAATACTGCTGGTAAAATTCCTTAACCTGTTCCTGCGTCAGGCCGTCAAAATCTTCAAAAGAACTATAGCGGCCATAAGGGTGCTGCTCACCGTACAAGTAAGCATCGATGAGTCGGCTGGCTACAAAATCGCCTTTTTTCAGATTTACGTTCAGCCGCTGCTTCATGTTTTGTTTGTAAATGTCCAGCTCTCCCTGCGGAAAAACAGAATCGGTCAGTATTTCTTTTACCACCGGCAGCAAGGCTTCCAGGTGTTTGGAAAGCGTATGCAGGGTAAGGGTGGCCGTTTCGTTATAACAATTGCGGTTGAGATAAGAGCCGTAGTATTCAAAATGCTCATTGATCTGAAAGGCGCTTTTGGTAGTGGTGCCGTTTTTCAATAAAAAGTTGGTGCTGGCGGCCACCAGGTTTTGCGGCTCGTACCAGTTGCCGGCATAAAACACCCACTCCACCTGCATCACCTCTTCGGCACCGGCATCAATGGCGTATACCTCCACGCCGTTTTTCAGCACATACTTTTCGTACGGCTTCAACTCCAGATGAAAGTCTACGGCATCTTTGATTACCGGTGGTTTTTTCCTGTTCAACGTTGCTGTCTTCATGTCCTTTCTTAGCTCTTTGAAAAATACCAGATGGTATTGCTGTTGGTTTCTTTAAAAATAGTATTGCTTTCCCTTTGTATGTCGGCTGCAGTTACCCGCTGGTAGCGTTCCAGCTCGGTATTCATTAAAGTGGCGTCGCCCAGCAGCTCGTAAAACGCCAGGCTGTTGGCCCGGTTCATCACGCTCATGTCTTCAAAGGCAATCACGCTTTCGGTTTTGTTCTTTACCTTTTGCAGCTCGGCTTCGCTGATGGCTTCCTGCTTTAACTTTTCAAGTTCAGCTTCTATCGCCTTTTCAGCTTCTTCCATTTTAACGCCTTTTACCAGCTTGCCTTCAATGGTGAGCAAACCGGCATCCACGGTGCCAAAATGGTAGCACTCGATATTGCTGAACAGCTGTTTTTCCTTGACCAAAGCCTGGTACAGGCGCGACGAAGCGCCGCCGCCCAGAATTTCGGTAATCAGGTCGGCAATATAATAGCCGGGGACCAGCCTTGAACCCATGTGCCAGGTTTTGTACAGGGCATCCAGGGGCACATCGGCAAACACCTCCAGCCTGCGGGCTTTGGATTGCTCCGGCTCGTCGGGCAACTGGCGCACATACCTTTGGCCCGGTTCAATGGGTCCAAACCACTTTTCGGCCAGCTCTCTTACCCGCTCCACGGTTACATTACCGGCTACCGAAAGAATAGCATTGACCGGACGATAGTGTTTGAAAAAGAAATCCTTTACATCCTGCAGCTGCGCATTTTCAATATGCGACAGCTCTTTGCCAATGGTCATCCAGCGGTAAGGATGCACCTCGTAGGCCAGGTCGCGCATCTTCAGCCACACGTCGCCATAAGGCTTGTTGAGGTAATGCTCTTTAAACTCTTCGCACACCACCTTGCGTTGCACGTCCAGGCTTTTTTCGCCAAAGGCCAGCGACAACATACGGTCACTCTCCAGCCAGAAAGCCGTTTCCAGGTTTTCGGCCGGCAGTTGAATATAGTAGTTGGTTAAATCGTTGGTGGTATACGCATTGTTTTCGCCGCCCGCCATCTGCAGGGGCTCGTCATAATCCGGAATGTGCAGGGAGCCGCCAAACATCAGGTGCTCAAACAGGTGGGCAAAACCTGTACGATCCGGATCCTCATCTTTTGCACCTACGTCGTACATCACATTGACCACCGCCATGGGGGTAGATGTATCCTGGTGCACAATCACTCTTAACCCGTTAGACAGGGTAAAACGTTCAAACTGTACCATAATTAAGTATGTAAAAATAGTGAAAGGTAAAGATGCAAAGCGTTAAAGGTTAACGAAGGATGCTTTTTACCTTAAAGTCGTACTGCAGCAGCTCATCCTTTCTTTTGATGATGATTTTTACCCTGTCGCCTTTATTTTGCAAAGCCGCCTTCATTTGCTGCAGGTTGTTGTTAAAAACCCGGTTGATGCCGACGACCACATCGCCTTCCTGTATGCCCGCGTCCTGGGCCGGGGAGCCTTCGGCCACATCGCCCACAATAATTTCGCCATCCAGAAAGTACAGCTCGATACCGCTGTAGGAGTAATCAAAGGGTTCGTTGTAATGCTTGTTGGGCAGGAGGTGAATATCTTTTTTTTCGTAATTGATAATGCTGTTGAAGCGGCGCAAAAGGTCGTTGCCAATCAACCCGCCCAGGTAAGGGTAGGAGGTGATGTTGTACACGTCGTCAAACACATAGACCGGCACTTTCCGAAACCGGTAGGGCCCTATTTTGATTTCTTTGACCACCGTCATGTGCAGGTCTATTTTACCCCCCAGGCCTTCAGCTTCTTTTACATACAGTTTGCGTTTTTTATCCAGTATGGCGCTGTCTTCTATGAATTCCCGGCTCATCATCACACAAAGCCCCGCACCGATGTCGTACAAAAAGCGGGATTCTACCGTATTGGCGTCCTTGACCCGCACCGGGTGTACCGGCAGGGTGGCAATCAGGGGTTTGAGCAGGTAACCACCGCGGGGGTACTTCATGGCGCCCTTGGTCCAAACCTCCATATAGGAGCTGTCGAAGTTCAGCTTGATGATATACCGGCTGAGGAAAGAATAGCCAATAATGCCGTCAATCTTTTCACCGTATACGGCGGATAGCATCTCGTAATCGTTCACATGGAAGTTTAAAGAATCGATGGTAAGGTTGGGAAAATGCAGTTGCTGGTTGTTTAAAAAACTCACGTTCCTGATGCCGCCGATACCGCGGATGGTTCTTTGTGAGGGTTCAGGCTTGAGGCCAAAATAAACGGCGGTCAGGGAGTCCAGCGAAATGCCGCCGCTGCCGGTATCCAAAATAAAGTTCAGGGTATCGGCATAGGAGCCAAAGCGGGCCGGCAACAGCACCACGCCGCCGGTCAGCTGGCGAAAGGGTACTTTGGTGATAAAGCGCGAAGGCGTAATTGCTTCTTCCTGCCCATAAAGGGTGTTCAGCCATAAGGGTAAAGAAAGAATAAAAACAAAAACGCTTTTCATGTGCGGTGCATGGTGGCTTTAAATAAGACAATCGCAGGGAACGGGGAGTTGCAAAAAATCCTTCTCCTTTAAAAATAACATAATATGTGGTTGTACAAAAACCAATTATCACTTTATGCCGCAATGCATTGTAAATTTGCCGATCTATGGAACTGGCCAACTTGTACGACAAAGCCTTGCGTTTTGAATTTTTGAGCATCGAAGAAGGCATGCACCTTTTTGAGCAGGCGCCCATGACCGAGCTGATGCTGATAGCCGACGAGCTGCGGAAAAAGCAGGTACCGCACGGAAAGGTTACCTGGCAGATCGACCGCAACCTCAATACCACCAATGTTTGTGTGGCCAATTGTAAGTTTTGCAACTTTTACCGCATACCGGGTCATCAGGAGGCCTACATTACCGATATGCCAACCTACCGGGTCAAGATAGAAGAAACCATTAAATACGGCGGCGACCAGCTGCTGCTTCAGGGTGGTCACCACCCGGAGCTGGGGCTGGACTTTTACACCAATACCTTCCGCCAGATCAAGCAGGAGTTCCCGACCATTAAATTACACGCCCTGGGGCCGCCTGAAGTAGCCCACATCTGCAAGCTAGAGAAAAAAAGCCACCATGAGGTTTTGAAAGCCTTAAAAGAAGCCGGCCTGGACTCGCTGCCCGGCGCCGGTGCCGAAATACTGGTAGACCGGGTGCGCCGCCTGATCTCCAAGGGAAAGTGCGGGGCCGACGAATGGCTGGCCATTATGCACGAAGCGCATAAACTCAACATTACCACTTCGGCCACCATGATGTTTGGCCATGTGGAAACAGTGCAGGAACGCTTTGAGCACCTGGTCAAGATCCGCGACGTGCAGGCCAAAAAGCCGGCCGAAGCCAAAGGTTTTCTGGCATTCATACCCTGGACTTTTCAAGATGTGGACACCCTGCTGACCAAAATCCGGGGCGTGCACAACCTGACCACGCCGGAAGAATACATCCGCATGATTGCTATCAGCCGCATTATGCTGCCCAACGTTAAAAACATACAGGCTTCGTGGCTCACGGTAGGCAAGCAAACCGCCCAGTTGTGTTTGCACGCCGGCGCCAACGATTTCGGCTCCATCATGATTGAAGAAAACGTGGTAAGTGCGGCCGGTGCCCCGCATCGCTTTACCTACAAAACCATTCAGGAGGCCATACGCGAAGCCGGTTTTGAGCCGCAGCTGCGCAACCAGCAATACGAATGGCGCGAAATTCCCCAAACCATTCAGGAGCAGGTGGTCAACTACTAAACAATCTCTCTTTTTATAGGAAACGTCAGCCAGTAAAGCTTCAGTTTTACCGCTGACGTTTCTGTTTTGCAACCAGCAAGTGGCTGCACTCCTGATTGCCTGTTTTGAGCAACAGGCTTTACTTATTCAGTACGTATTTATTCAGGGCTTCTACCGCCTGTTTTTTTACTTCCGGTGGCACCAGGTTGAGTTCCAGTTCGTTCCACTTATCGCCGTCTTTTACAAAGCTGAAGTTGTGAAATGGACCGCTGCTGTTTTCGGACAAAAACACATACTTGCCCCCGTCTTCAAACACCTGGTACACCACATTCTGGTCGTTCACTGCCAAATTGGTTGAAAATAAAGCCTCCATACAATGCTGTTTTACCCCTGTTTCCACAAGAATGCTACCAAAAAGCAAAAGGAAGAAGGGAATGGTACCGGCTGCGGAATAACGGTTGAGCACCGGTTGCGTCGCACACCGGTACGTTCCGTAACTTTAAACAGTTATATTTTCATGACTCTTTCAAAACCCCATACTACCGAAAAGGACGTGGAGGGTTATCGGAAATTGCAGGTGCCCATTAAAAGACCATCCAAAGTAGCTTCGCTTTTCTGGTGGCTGGTGGGTATTGCCCTGGCGGTTGTATGGCTGGCCCTGGTGCTCCTGGCGTATCGGGTGCATATGGGTAAATAAAGAAAATTGCTTCACCTTTGGCGGCGGGAATATGCCCCCCTTAAAAACCGGATATCAGCATATGGAAAAAACAATCAATACCGCATTGGCAGGCTTTGGCATGACCGCAAAAGTAATGCACGCTCCTTTTTTGAAAACGCTGCCGCAGTACAACGTAACGGCCGTGTTGGAGCGGCACCGGTCCGAATCGCAGCAGTTATTCCCTGACGCCACCATTGTACGCAGCCTGGAAGAATTACTGGAACGAAAAGATGTAGAACTGGTCATTATCACCACGCCCAATGAATCGCATTTTACCTATGCCAAACAGGCGCTAGAAGCCGGCAAGCATGTGGTGCTGGAAAAACCCTTTACCATCACCAGCGCCGAAGCCGCCGAGCTGGTAACGCTTTCCAAAAAGAGCGAGGGTATCCTCAGTGTCTTTCAAAACCGGCGTTATGTAGCGGATTTCAGGACCATGCAGGAGATACTGCAACAACATCTGCTGGGTGACATACACGAAATGGAAGGCCATTTTGACCGCTACCGGCCCGAACCAAAGCCCGCCGCCTGGCGCGAAGAAGCCAAGCCCGGCAGCGGTATTTTGTACGACCTGGGCCCGCATCTTATTGACCAGGCGCTTTGCCTTTTTGGATTGCCCCAAACCATTACCGCCGACATTCGCCATCAGCGGCCACACGCCCGGGTTGACGACTATTTTGACCTGCGGCTGGACTATGGGTTTTTAAAAGTGATTTTAAGATCCGGCATGCTGGTGCGGGAGCCCGGCCCCCGCTACCAGGTACACGGCACCAAAGGCTCGTTCCTTAAATCGGGCGAAGACGTACAGGAGGCTTTATTAAAAGAAGGCGTGTTGCCCAACACACCCGACTGGGGACAGGAGCCCGAAGCACAATACGGCTTGCTGCATACCGAAATCAATGGCGAGGTGGTCAGGAAAACCTATCCTTCTCACAAAGGCAACTTTGGCTTGTATTACCAAAACCTGTATCAAACCATTGTACATGGCGCGGAACTAAAAGAAAAACCCGAACATGGCTACAATACCATCCGGCTGATCGAGCTGGCCTTTCAAAGCCATGCGGAAAAAAGAACCCTGGCGTGCGAAGGTTTGATGCACGTTCCTTATCCGCAGTAAAGTGTTCTTAAAGGCGGTTAAATTTGAATAGATCAAACAACAGAAACACAGAAGACCCAGAGGAGCACAGTTTTTATCCACCGTATAACTCCGTGTCTTTTGTGACCCTGTGGTTTTCTTTTATAAAAATTAAAACTGCACTTATATGGGTTTTTGAAAGACTTGTCCTCAACAGCCTGAAGCTGGTGGTTAAAAACAAACCTACCGCCCTACGGCGCCGTAAGTTTTATCTTTAAGTAGTTTAAACTAAACCATCGTTGACCAGCCTGCTATTCACTTCTATTGCTGTTGTACTCCGGATACTTTCCAACCCGTTGGGCAATGTTTTTCAAAAGCAACTCACCAACAAAGGCAACCCGCCGCTTCTTGTCAATTTTGTTACCTACTTTATTTTAAGTGCGGCCTGCGTTTTTATAGCCTGGAAGGTTGCCTGGGGGCAATTGCCTTTTGAGTTTTGGGGGTATGCCATAGCCGGCGGTGTTTGTGGTGCACTGGGCAATGGCTTTTTGGTAAAGGCGCTGGAAACCGGTGACCTTTCGGTGCTGGGGCCCATCAACGCCTATAAGTCGGTGGTGGGGATTATTGCAGGTATTTTTCTGCTGCACGAAATTCCCAGTGTATGGGGTCTGGCTGGTATGGCGCTGATTATTTACGGCAGCTACTTCGTGCTGGAAACCACGGAAGACAAATTTTCGTGGGCCCTGCTGCGGCGCAGTGCCATACAGTACCGCATCTGGGCCATGGTACTCACCGCCATCGAAGCCGTATTTGTCAAAAAGGTTATCCAGGCCTCTTCGGTCACCACTTCTTTTATTGTCTGGTGCTGGTTTGGTGCTCTTTTTTCTTTTGTGTTACTGCTGCTTTACCGGCAAAAGCTGTTTACCTATACCAAAGGCATTACACATGCAACTTTAAAAAAGTATGTACTGCTGGTTATATGCATCGGCACCATGCAGCTCACTACCAATTATGTTTTTGACCACATGCCGGTAGGTTATGCCCTGGCGCTGTTCCAGCTTTCCATTCTTGTCAGTGTGTTACTGGGATATAGGTTTTTTAAAGAAAAAGACATCCGCAAAAAACTGATCGGGTCGGTGATCATGATTGCCGGGTCGGTGCTGATCATACTTTCCTGATGAAGAACAAATGCAAAAGGGAAAATGCAAAATGAAAAAGTAAAAATGTAAAAAAAGGAACCCTGAACTTTCGGATTCCTTTTTACATTTTCCATTTTAAATTTTTCCTTTTTTCACGATCCCGCCGTAGTAGGCGACTGCTCCAGCAAACGCATCAGCTCGTCCAGTTTCGGTGCCAGAATAATTTCGGTGCGGCGGTTGCGGGCCCGGCCTTCCGGCGTGGCGTTGGAGTCAATGGGTTCGTAATAGCTGCGGCCGCTGGCGGTCACCCGGTTGGGCTCTACTTTGTACGTATTGGTCAATATGCGCACAATAGCCGTGGCGCGGGCGGTACTCAGGGCCCAGTTGTCTTCATAGCGGCCCCGGATGGGAATAGAATCGGTATGGCCTTCAATCAGTACGCTGATGTCGGGGTTGGAGTTGAGCACCTGTGCCAGCGTACCCAGCGCTTCCTTACCCTTGGGATTGACCACTGCACTGCCGGACGGAAACAATAAATTTTCCTGCAGGCTTACATACACCTTACCGTTTTTAACAAAAACCGACAGCTCGTCCGACTTAAAGTTGACCAGGGCATCGGACATTTTTTTGCGCAGGGACTCAATGGCCTGCCGCTGCTGGTCCATCAGTTCCTGCATGCGAGCCAGCCGCTTTTGTTCTTCTTCCAGCTGCTGCTGCGTCTTGTTGGCGTCACGGGCCAGCTGGGCAGCATTTTTACCCGCTTCATCCATTTCGCCGGTCAGCCGGTTCACGTCGTTTTGCAGTCCTTGTATGCGCTGGTTCAGGTCCGCTATGTTGTTGTTCAACTGGGATTTTTCTTCCATTAGTTGTTGCTCCCGGCTCAGGGCATCTTTGTATTTTCTGCTGGAAACACAGGAAGCTACCAGCAACAGGGGCAGCAAGTATAGCAGGAGTGACAGGCGTTGTTTCATAATGGTTGTTTGCACAATCTTTAAAAAAACTATGCCGAAGTTCATCCGTATACTTGCAGCAAAATACCGACGCACCATATGCCCCTGAATTTTGAATTTAAAGCCACCACCAACCGGCTGCCAGAACTGGAAGCCTTGTTGCAAAC
>JAEWAC010000161.1 GCA_023391895.1 Bacteroidota bacterium | reverse complement strand
CGTTGTTGTTAGGGTTACCCGCACTGTTAGGGTCAAATTGTGACAGATCGGCCATAAGGCATGCGTTTTTAAAAGCGGTGCAAGTTAAACCCCTTTCCCTTGGCGGCAAAATCGGGCTTGCGACGCTTCCTTATTGTTTTGTGAAAAATGCAGGAAGTGATGAAAATCAAGATGAATAAAACTTAGGTTGGTGCATTTTGCTCTACCTTTGCCATGGCATTTTAAAGTGTATATGAAAAAGATCCACATTGTACTGCTTATTTTAGCTGTTGCGGCTATCTCCGGAATGTCCTTTTTTATTAAGGATTTAACTACGTACGAGACCTTTGCCTCTGCCAAGAAGAAGAATGACAAGTTTGTGGTAGTGAAAGTGCAGTTGGATAAATCGACACCTATTGAGTACGATCAGTTAAAAGACCCCAATCTTACCGTGTTTTACGCGGTGGACCAGGATGGCAAGCGCAGCAAGGTAATTTACAAAAATGCCAAGCCTACTGACATAGAGCGCAGTGAAGGCATTGATTTAAACGGCTATATGCGCGATGGACATTTTGAATGTACCAAACTTCAGATGAAGTGTCCGTCCAAGTACAAAGACGATATGAAAGCGGCGGAAAAAAATCTGTCTGCAAGTCAACCATCTGAAGAATATAAATATTAACGGCTGATGAACTTTGTTGGTGAAAATCTGTTGCCTGGTCAACTGGGGCATTTCCTTATTCTACTTTCTCTTGTTGCTTCCCTGGCCGCCTCTGTTACTTATTTTTTGAGTGTTCAGAAAAAAAACGAAGCTGAAAAGCTGCAGTGGAAAAAACTGGCCCGCATCTTTTTTATAGCCGAAGCCATTTCTGTTTTTACCGTTTTTGGACTGATTGTGTATATGATCAATGCGCACATGTTTGAGTATAAATATGTGTGGCAGCACAGCAGCCGTTCCCTGGAACCCAAGTATTTGTTAAGTTCCTTCTGGGAAGGGCAGGAAGGCTCCTTCTTGCTGTGGAGCACCTGGCATTGCGTGCTGGGGCTGGTGATTATGCGCACCGAAAAGCAATGGGAAGCGCCGGTCATGAGCGTGATTTCGTTTGTTCAGTTCTGCCTGGCTACCATGGTAGTGGGCCTTACCATATTTGGCACCAAAATAGGCTCCAACCCGTTTGTGTTGCTGCGCAACGAATTTGACCTCAGGGCACAGATACCCATACTGAACGATCCCGAAAACTACCAGGGCTATTTACGCTTTATAACCGATGGTAACGACCTGAACCCACTGCTGCAGAACTACTGGATGGTGATTCACCCGCCGGTGCTGTTCCTGGGGTTTGCCGCTACCGTAGTGCCTTTTGCGTTTGCCGTTGGCGGCTTATGGACCAAGGATTATAAAGGTTGGGTCAACCGGGCTTTACCGTGGTCGCTTTTCGCAGCCGGTGCTTTGGGCCTGGGTATTATGATGGGTGCGGCCTGGGCTTACGAATCGCTGAACTTTGGCGGTTACTGGGCCTGGGATCCGGTAGAAAATGCGTCGCTGGTGCCCTGGCTGGTGCTGGTGGCCGGCATCCATACCCTGCTGATCTATAAGCATACCGGTTACTCTCTGCATTCTACTTATTCGTTCCTGATCCTTTCGTTCCTGCTGGTTTTATATTCCACGTTCCTGACCCGCAGCGGTATACTGGGCGACACCTCCGTACACGCCTTTACCGACCTGGGGATGAACGGACAGATCTTTACGTTCATGTACGCCCTGATCTGGCTGCCGGTGGTGGCGTCGGCCGCTACCAGAAATCAAAGACTGTTTTACTTTGGGTTGGCGGTAGGCCTGCTGATACTGGCTTATTTTGTGCCCATTGTTTCTTTCCTTTCTATTGTAGCCGCGCTGGTGCTGATGCTGGTCAACATGAACAAAAATGTTCCGCAGGCTATTAAAAAAGAAGAAGAAACTTCCTCCCGCGAGTTCTGGATGTTTGTAGGTTCGCTGGTCATCTTTTTATCGGCCGCCCTTATTATCGGCATGACCTCCATACCGGTGTTCAACAAACTGGTAAGCCTGGTTACCGGCGATGAAAAGCTGATAGAACCCCTGGCAATGGGTGAGGATGCCGCTTTTGCCTATAACCGCATCCAGATTTTTGTGGCAGTGGTCATTGGACTGCTCACCGCCATTTCGCAATACCTGAAATACAAGAACACCTCCACTCAGTTTTTGCTGAAAAAGATTCTTTGGCCAACCGTAGCTTCCCTGGTTATTGCTTCATTGATCCTGGCCTTTGGCGATATCAATTACCGCGATCATGGCCTGGGTTACCTGGGCGCCATCTGGCTGGCCGTTGTCAGCAGCGTGTATGCTATTATTGCCAATGGTGCTTACATCTGGCTGGGCATGAAGGGCAGTCTGAAGCTGTCCGGCGGGTCTATCTCCCACCTGGGCTTTGGAATGATGCTGCTGGGTATATTAATTTCTTCTTCCAAAAAAGAAGTGATCTCGCACAACACCAGCGGCATATATGTACCGCTGGGTGAGGGCAGCAAGGAAAAACCCGGCGAAAACCTGACGCTGGTGCGGGGACTGCGGACCGATATGGGCTCTTACTGGGTAACCTATGAAAGAGACTCTACCCACCCTGAAAAACCCCTGTGGTATTACAGCCTGAAGTTTGAGGACAAAAAAGACAATAATACCTTTACCTTAAAACCCAATGCGTTTGTTAATTATAAAGGCAATGAAGGTTTGATGGCCAACCCGGATGCCAAGCACTACTGGGATCATGACATCTTTACCTATATTACTTCGCTGCCCGACCCGACTAAAAAAGTAGAGGACACCGCTACTTTCAAACCCCATGAAGTAAAGGTGGGCGATACCGTGTTCTATTCCAAAGGGTTTGCCGTGCTGGAAGACATTGCGTCTCATAAAAATATTCCAGGGGCCGGCATGAACGAAAACGACAGTGCCTCAGTGGCTACGGTAAAAGTGTTTGCCAAGTCCGAATCCATCTATACGGTTCAACCCATATTGATCAATAAGGGTGGGGCTACTTATGCGCAGCCGGACTCGGTAACGGCCGAAAGCCTGGTGATTCAGTTGCAAAAGGTAGAGGGCGGCAAGGCGGAACTGGGCATCAAAGAGTCTGATTCCATCATGCAATACGTGACCTTAAAAGCCCTGAAGTTTCCGTTTATCAACCTGCTGTGGCTGGGTACCATTATCATGATCGTGGGCATTGTGATCAGTATGATCCGCCGGGTGCAAACCAACAGGGCTTCGCTGCGGAAAATTTAAGGTTTTGTAAACAGCAAATACTATAGATTCATTGTCTCTTTGTAAGAGCCAATCATTCGTTGTATTTTTCTGATATGAAGTATTTGCTGGTACTCGTGTGCCTTACTTTATTGACTGCGTTTGGTGTTCAAAAATCCTATGCCCAAACTACTCCCGCCCCCGCATCGCCGTGGGGGCCCAACGATACCATTTTTGTAGCGGGTATTCTCTATCAGGGTGAATTGCTGCCCTATAAGGAACTGGAAATGGTATATGTATCCAACCTGCCGCCGGACCAGCTGGCCAAAGCGGTACAGAAATACAACCGCCTGCGCAATGCCGTTTACGTTACTTATCCTTATGCCCGTACGGCCGGCTATACGCTCAATGCCGTAAATGCCCACCTGGCCAACATCCACTCCAAAAGTGAACGCAAAAAATACATCAAGTCCCGGGAAAAAGAATTGAAGGCCCAGTTTGCCGATCCCCTGTCCAATTTGTCGGTTTACCAGGGCAAGGTGCTGATGAAGCTCATCAACCGGCAAACGGGCAACAACTGTTACGAACTGATCAAGGAGTACCGCGGCGGCCTCAATGCCCGGGTGTACCAGACCGTAGCCTTCTTTTTTGGCAGCAGTTTGCGGCAGGAGTATAATGCGGAGGCCGATGCCACCGACCGCCAGATCGAAGCCATTGTGCGGGAAATTGACGGCGTTTGGTACAACAACCCCTTCAAACCGGGTGTACGGTAATGCTTTTACAAAGCTGTAAGCCAGTTATTTAACGTATCCCATCTGATTTTTATCAGTTTCTTGTGCTCCTTTTGATGTTATTTTGCAGCCATGAAACTGGATGTATTAGCGATCGGCGTTCACCCTGACGATGTAGAATTAGGTTGTTCCGGTACTCTGATCAATGAAATCAAAAGAGGTAAAAAAGTAGGAGTGGTAGACCTGACCCAGGGCGAACTGGGTACCAGGGGCACCATTGAAACCCGCTACCAGGAAGCTGCCTTGGCTTCCGAAATCATGGGCATTCACGCCCGGGAAAACCTGAAAATGCGGGATGGGTTTTTTAAAAACGACGAAGCCCACCAGTTGAGCGTCATTCAGGTGCTGCGGAAATACCGCCCCGAAATTGTTATTTCCAACATTTTAGAGGATCGCCATCCCGACCACGGCCGTGCCGGCCAGCTGGTGTACGATGCCTGTTTTTTGTCGGGCCTGCGCCAGGTAAAAACCATTGGCGAAGATGGACAGGAACAGGAAAAATGGCGTCCTAAATATTTACTGCACTATATACAGGACCGCTTTTATGAGCCGGATGTGATTGTAGACATCACCGACTCCTTTGCCC
>JAEWAC010000112.1 GCA_023391895.1 Bacteroidota bacterium | reverse complement strand
GGGTAGTGAAGGGCGTAGTTGGTGATTACAATACCGCCAAAAGAGTGGCCCATCACGGCCCATTTTTTAAAACCCAATGCGGTACGCAGTTCCTCTATATCTTTTTCCAGGCGGACCGGGGAGTAGTCCCCGTTTTTAGCGGAGTCGGAGCGACCGCTGCCTCGTTGGTCAAAATAAATCATTTGCAGCTTTTGCTCAATCAGGGGTGCACCGGCCATGGCCTCGTAATAATAACTGGTAGAGCCAGGGCCGCCGTGTACAAAAACACAGGGCTTGCCTTTGCCGGCTATTCTAACATGCAGGAAAACGCTATCCGATGTCGTAAAGCGAAAAGTGGAATCCTGGGCAAAAGAGGTATAGGTGATAAAAGTCAGTAATAAGGCAGCGATGATTTTTCTCATGTTCGGTATCCGTCGTTTTACATTTTGACGCTCTGCTGTTGGAGGAGGTTACCGTTTTGCTGCAAAAAAAAAGTTCCGGCGGGCAGCCGGAACTTTTTAAAATGCTATGTATGTAAATGATTAGCCAATAGCCCTGTTCAGGTCTTCTACCAGGTCGTCGGCGTCTTCAATGCCCACGCTTAAGCGGATGAGCGAGTCGGTCAAACCATTTTTAAGGCGTTCTTCCCGGGGAATGGAGGCATGCGTCATCGAAGCCGGGTGGTTGATCAGCGATTCCACACCGCCCAGGCTTTCGGCCAGTGCAAACAACCGGGTAGAAGACAACACCCGCATGGCATTTTCAATACTGTCGTCTTTCAGCGTAAAACTCATCATACCCCCAAAGTCCCGCATCTGTTTTTTGGCAATGTTGTAGTTGTGGTGGTCTTCAAAACCGCACCAGTACACTTTATCCACGGCCTCGTGCTTGCGTAGGAAATGGGCAATGCGGCTTCCGTTTTCGCAGTGGCGCTGCATGCGTACGTGCAGGGTTTTAATGCCCCGCAGCACCAAAAAGCAATCCATAGGACCGGGCACGGCGCCGCAGCTTTTCTGGATAAAATATAATTTTTCCCGCAGGTCGGCATCGTTCATCATCAGCGCACCTTGTATCACATCGCTATGGCCGCCCAGGTATTTGGTAGCCGAATGCATCACCAGGTCGGCACCTAAATCCAGCGGGTTTTGCAGGTAAGGCGATGCAAAGGTGTTGTCCACGCACAGCAGCAGGTTGTGCTTTTTGGCAATGGCCGCCACGGCTTCAATGTCGGTAATATTCATCAAAGGATTGGTGGGTGTTTCAATCCACAACAGCTTGGTATTGGCATTTACATACTGCTCAATGTTGCTGGCATCCCGCATGTCGATGTAGTGAAACTTAATGCCAAACCGTTCAAACACCTTGGTAAACAGCCGGTACGTACCACCATACATGTCGTTGCCGGTAATGACTTCATCGCCGGGCGACAACAGTTTAATAACGGCGTCGGTAGCGGCCACACCACTACTGAAGGCCAAGCCGTATTTGCCGTTTTCAATTTGGGCAAAGGCTTCTTCCAGCGCCTTGCGGGTGGGGTTTTGCGACCGTGCATATTCAAAACCCTTATGCTGGCCGGGGGCCGATTGTACGTACGTAGAGGTTTGGTAAATAGGTGTCATGATAGCACCGGTGCTGGGGTCTGGCTCCGTGCCTGCGTGTATAAACTTAGTTCCGATCTTCATGGTTAATCAATTTGATTCAAACAATGAAGATACCTAAAAGTTAGTGCGTAAATAAAAACGAAGCCGACCAAAAACGCCAGTCAAAGTTGTCGGCGGCATGGGCGGTGGTGGCTTTGTAGGACTGCAGTGATTTGGGTGAAAGGATGTGCTGCTGTACCAGCGCTTTTTTGCCTTCGTAAATTTTTTCCTGCACCTGTTGGTTGAGCATCCACTGCTGCTGGGGCGGTTCAAAGCCTACTTTGTCTTTCCTCCATACAATATTGTGGGGCAATACACCCTGCATGCTTTGACGCAACAGCCACTTGGTCCAGCCCTGCCGTATTTTAAAATGCGGCGGCAGGCTAAATACAAACTCTATCAACTGGTGATTTAAAAAGGGCAGCCTTACCTCTACGGCATGGGCCATGCTGTTGCGGTCGGCCATCCTTAACAACTCTTCTAAACCATATACAAAAGTGTTGTAGTACAAAGCGCCATTAAGGTCGGGTGTGGCGGGCAGGCTGTAGTAAAGATTTCTTTTCTGGGTGAAAGCAAAATCCGGATGCAGGTAAGAAAGCTGGCTGGCTTTTTTGGATTTACTGCTTTGCAGCATAGCTGCCGCAAAATCAGGGAATAAAGCGGCCAGTTTGTTTTTAAGGGTAAAAGGTTCCTGCACGTTCAAACGCCTGGCGGCTTGTAGCTCACCGCTTTTGTGCAAGCTCTTTTGCCGGTACAACTGCTGCCAGTACCACTTGTAGTATTTGTGATAACCGCCTAAAATTTCATCGGCCCCCTGTCCGTCCAGCAAAACTGTTACGCCGGCCTGCCGGGCGCTTTGGTACACCTTATATTGCGCGAGGGCACTGGCGGAAATCACCGGCTCTTCCTGGTGGTACATTAGCGCATCCATTTCTTTCAAAAGGTCATGCTCCGTTACGGTTACCGTGGTGCTTTTGAGGCCAAACTGCTGGGCCACTTGTGCCGCTTGTACCTGTTCGTCTTTTTCAAAGCCGGGAAATACCGCAGTAAAACACTGGTGCGTGTAATGCTCTGCCGCCTGCCGGGTACATAAGGCCACGATGCTAGAACTGTCCAGGCCGCCGCTCAGACTGGTGCCGATGGGCACATCGCTGCGCAGGCGTTTTTGTACCGATTGGGAAAGCAGGTGGCGGAACTGGTCGATAGCTTCGGCATCGGTAAGGGTAGGGCTTTCTGTTACGTCTAATTGCCAGTATTTTTCTACCACCAGCTCGTGCGTGGCCAGTGTGTATTTTAAAATAGAAGAGGCCGGCAGTTTGTGGATGTTGCTGTAAAATGTTTCCTGCGGATCAGCGGGGTTAGCCGTATAACCAATGGTCAGAAAGTTATACAACATAGAAAAATTAACTTCTTTCGGTACGCCAGCCTGCCACAG
>JAEWAC010000069.1 GCA_023391895.1 Bacteroidota bacterium | reverse complement strand
CATTTGGTTCACAGCAGTTCATTTTTTCGCCGGGACAGTTCTTTCAAAACCCCATATGGGGTTTTGAAAGAATCCGCCTGGGTAATAAAGGGGTTTGGTCACTTTTTCGGCTGGTTTCATCACTTTTGCTACATTTCCGTGCGGCTATGGGTTAGCATTGCATTACTAAGATTATATCATGAAAGATTTTATCAGCAAGCCGGAAAATTTCAGTAAAATAGAATTTTGGGGTGTTACCACCCTTTATGTTTTTGCTGTTTTTTTCCTTATATCCGACTCCTTAAATATAGCCTGGGTACACACCAATCCCACTGAAGCCGGCACAACGCCTTTTGATTATTACTTTATATCCAAACTCATCCGGTACACGGCGCTTTACGGCGGCTTCCTCATCCTGAATTTCAGAATTGTGCCGGAGCTGATCAAAAAAGAAGCGGTCTGGCTCCATGTCTTTTTAATCCTCATCCTGCTTCTGCTGATCGGGCTGGTATTTGCCACAACGGCCACTTTTTTAAAATACTATCTGTTATCCAGCTACAACATAGACCGCCGCACACACAACATCCTGTTTCAAAACGGTTTTTTGTATGCTTTCTGGCTGCTGTTGTTATACGGCTTTTACTCCGTAATCAAATATACCGGGCTCTACCTTTTATCGCGGCATGAAGCCATACAAGCCCGGTATAAAATAGTCACGCCCGGTGGGCTGGCCGCGTTTGTATTCTGGATGTTTGGCTTGTTCTTCCTGGTGGCAGGCAGCGCAGAGAGCTGGATGATTGCCCTGTGGGTAACCCTGGTACCCCATGCTATTTTACTTTATTGGTTTGCTTTTCACTCCCTGATCCCGAAATCACTGACCAAGAAAAGACCGTTTCTAAGGTATCTGTTTAAAGTGATACTGGTGCTGGCACTAACGGCATTCCCGGTATTCCTGCTGGCCATGCTCATAACACAAGACGAAGACCCCGCCGGCGGTGTTTCCGGTTTCAACATTGCTTTTCAACTACTCATCACGGCTCCTTTCTCCTGGATCATGTATAAACGCCACCTGCAGGGCACGGATGAAATTCGCCTGCTGAAAACCGAACTGGGCCGCTCACATGCCAGTTTTGATTTTCTCCGCTCCCAGATCAATCCGCACTTTTTGTTTAATGCCCTGAATACCATTTATGGAACGGCGCTGCAGGAAAAAGCGGAACGCACCAGTGAGGGTATTGAAAAGCTGGGCGACATGATGCGCTTTATGATACAGGAAAACATGCAGGAACAAATTTCCCTGGCCCGCGAAATCGAGTACCTGAACAATTATATCGCTTTACAAAGGTTGCGGACTGACCCCAATCCCAATGTAAGAATTGATATTCACATTGAGCAACCGCTGCAATCGCCCCAGATAGCGCCTATGCTGCTGATTCCTTTTGTAGAAAACGCCTTTAAACACGGTATTAGCTTCCGGGAGCCCTCCCAAATTAAAATAACGCTGGAAATGAAGGAGAAAACGCTGTATTTTGATGTGTCCAACAGCAAACATATCAGGACTGAAAATGATCCGGAAAAAGAAAAAAGCGGCATCGGCCTGAACAACGTCAGACAGCGGTTAACCCTACTATATCCCGGAAAGCATGAACTGATCATACGCGAAACCGGCAAAGATTTTTTTGTGCATCTGACCATTCAGTTATCTTAGCACTTACCCAATCAGCTACTTTTTTTTACATGAAAGCAATTGCCGTTGATGATGAACCGATAGCGCTGGAGATCATCCGGACGCATGCGGCCAAAGTTCCCTTCCTGCAGCTGAAGGCGGAGTTTACCGACGCCTTCAAGGCGCTGGAGTACCTGCAGAAAGAACCGGTTGACCTGATTTTTTTGGATATAAAAATGCCAGACATTTCCGGCATTGACTTTTTCCACAGCCTGCCCAAGAAACCCTTGTTGATATTTACCACCGCTTATTCCGAACATGCGGTGACCAGTTTTGAAATGGATGCGGTAGACTACCTGCTTAAACCCTTTTCACTGGCCCGTTTTATCAAAGGCTGCAATAAAGCTTACGAGTTATTCAATTTCAGAAACGCCTCTGAAAGCTCGGATCATTTATATGTAAAGACCGGTTATGAACAGCTAAAGGTTTTTTATGAAGACATACTATACCTGGAAGCGGCCGGCAACTATGTAACCTTTGTTTTAAAAGACCGGCAAATACTCAGCCGCAGCACCTTTGTAGAAGCCGTGAATGCGCTCCCTGCCAAAAAATTTGTGAGGGTGCACCGCTCCTATGTGGTAGCTGTAAATAAAATTGACAAAGTAGAACGGCACCAGGTCGCCATTCGTCAGCACAAGATTCCCGTCAGTGATGCGTATAGCCAGGTGCTGAATGATGCCTTGAAAAACTAATGGCTGATCGTAGCGTTACTATAAGCCAGGCAGGTTTTAAAAAGTAGATGAACATGCTTTTCAGTATATGGGCTTTTAAAAGAGTTTACTTTTCATCACCCCACCGGCTCTTTAAACATTTTAAATAGAAAACAGTATCAGCAGGCGTGCAGCAAGTCATATTAGCCAATCTTATTGATACACCATGGGCCGGAAAAACCATCCGGCCCATGGTGTTTAGGTGAAATATGGTTGTAAGGCATGGCGTGTTTCCCGCCGACCCTTTTACAGCCCCCGGTAGCCTCCAATGGCGGTTTCCACAGGAGTAGGCCGTACAAAATATTCCATCACCGCATTTTTTAAACTAAAGACCAACTCCTGGCCTTTTGGATCCAGTCCCTGCACATGCGGGCACTGCAAACCATGCGTGAAGTTGAACATGACTTCTTTGCTGGAGAGAATGGAGTGAATGGTTTTGTCCCAGATGTCTACCAGCAGGTAAAGGTCAGATCCCTGTTGCAACATACTTACAGTAGCTTGGTACCAATTCTTTCTAAAGTTAAATCTCAATGGAATGGTGGTATTCATTATTGGTTCTTTTATAGGTTTAACTAACAAAATGGCTTATAACAACCTTGGTTTTATACATAAAGGTTTAAGGTACAGGTTCACTGTACAGGATAAAAAAGGCAATGATCGTTAGGTGACAGCACGGATCAGTGTCTGGATGCTGTTAAGGGCAGAAAGATCGTCTTCACAGGAAAGAAGTTGAGCAGAAATGAATCATCTGTAATAAATGCTGCAACTATGCTAAGAATAATGTCCGTTCTTAAAGGAAGACAAAAGTAATACATAAATACACTTATCACTACGTAGTTTTACCCTTATTTTGTTAATTCTTTGCTATCGTTTCAGTCACTGTTGCCCGCTACCAAAAGCGGCAACTCCAGGTAATTTAAGAATGGGAACTACGAACCATGTTCTTCACCACCTCCCTTATGGCAGGTTGGCAAACGCTCTTAAACTTCAAATCCTGTCTTATATTTTTAAATCATTATATAAAAATAGCAGCTGCTGAAGCGGCATTCAGGCTAACCTGCGGCAAGGTTCTATGCAATAAAATGCTCTTCCTATCACCACTTAATAAATCGGCGAGGCTGATTGATCATAACGTGTCTGATCGTTTTTCCACTAAACGGAAAACGCAGAAAGACCGGTTCAGGAATTGGTTTTTTAAAGAATGTACTGAGGTTTCTATCATCTTTGAAACACGGCTTTTACCCAGATGATGGATAAGGACTGGTAAATAATAAAGCCCAGGCCATAGCCGATCATCAAAAAGAACACCATCATAAAGTAATCGCTATAATAAACACTCAGGGTGATGCCGTAAATAAAATAACAGAGAATCACCAGTTCCATCATATTGATCCAGTTGATCCTTCTGTTCAGGTAGGCGTTATCCGCAGTACTGCTTACAACAAACTTGGGCGTACGCACAAATACCAACCGGCTGCCCAGGAAACCCTGCATCACCTCCAGGGCATTTTGCACTGATAGTCCCATGTACACTACCAGAAAAAGAAGATAGTGCTTAAAGAAACTGCTTTTCCGGTGGCGGTGGCTTTCCAGCGTGCCGTTGTAATAAAATACAGGGAGTGCAATCAGGTTGATGGAAGTGATGATTGTATACCTGATCAATTCCATGATCTCCGGGTAAAGATTGCGAAATATGAGTAAAGGAACCGTAAATACAGCATTGAGAAACAGGCAAACAAATACTAATCTGCCTAGCAGGTGAAAAACACCGTGCAATTTTTTACCCAAGGGCAATGAAGTTGCCAGCAGTTGTTTCATATTTTTTCTGGAGATCTGGGCCATACCCTTGGTCCAGCGGAACTGTTGAATTTTAAAAACTTCAATGACCGAAAGCAGCTCCGCCGGCACTTCGGTTTCCCGGTCATAAACCAGTTTCCATCCTTTTAGCTGCGCCTGGTAAGAAAGATCGAGGTCTTCACTCAGCACATTGCCATCCCATCCGCCGACCTCCTCAATGCATTGCTTGCGCCAAATACCGGCCGCACCGCAAAAATTGATAAAATACCCGGCCTGGTATCTTCCGGCCTGTTCAATTGAAAAATGGGTATCCAGCAAATAGGTCTGGATGCGGGTGAGGCCGTTTTGTTCTCTGTTGATGTGTCCCCAGCGGGCCTGTACCATTCCTACCTTTGGATCTGCAAAATGGGGAATCAGGTTTTTTAAAAACAAAGCATCGGGCATGAAGTCGGCATCAAAGATGGCTACCAGATCGCCCCGGCAAAAAGGCAATCCATATTGCAGGGCACCCGCCTTAAAACCCGTCCTGGCGACTCTTCTGACAACCTTTATATTGATATTCCTGCCTTGTAGCTCAGCTTCTTTGCTATCAATAATCGCACAGGCTTCATCCGTTGAGTCATCCAGCACCTGTATTTCAAACCGGTCTTTAGGACAATCCAGCCAGTGCCTCCAGCAGCCGTTCTATCACATACTTTTCATTGTATAGCGGTATTTGAACGGAAACAAAAGGTAAAGCAGGAGGCAGAACCGTTTTTTGTTCAATGATCTTTTTACCTTTTTTATAATGCCATAACAAATGCAACTGGACCAGGGCATTAAGGAAAAGCCACAATGAAGAGAGCAGGTAAATACCCAGCACCACGAAGCCTTCCAACTTGAGCGGTTCAATCACATATTCCAGTTACACCAGTTCAAAGATCAAAACCAGTGCCTAACGGCCAGGACCGCTGGTGAATTTCTTACCACAACTGTTCCATCAACTTCTTCAAAAACCCATAGCGCTAAACTCATCTACAGGCAGGCATACACGGCAAAAGGCAAAACCACTTTCAGCGGTTCAGCTATATGGACTTTTGAAGAAGTTGAGGGAAAGAAAAATAAAGAGCAGGATATGGCACCTAACGATTACCGCACTGCGGGTTCATCCACCGCTTTTACCACAGTAGCATGAACCATGAAAACTACTTTTGTTGATGGAGCCAATACACAATAACCCTGCAACGCCATTAAAGCGGCTGCTGTTGTTGTCTTTCCTTTAATTCTGCTTCGTTGGTCAGGTCCAGCCTTAAGGGCGTTATGGACACATACCCATTTTCTACAGCCCACCGGTCAGAGCCTTCTTCGGCCGGCTCCAGGGGCGTAACCGTAAACCAGTAATGTTTTCTGCCCATGGGGTCAATACCGGGTACTACCGCACCATCATACATGCGTACCGACTGGCGGGTCCATTTAATGCCCTGCGGGTCCGGTGGCAGGTTTACATTAAAAAGTCCAATATCATTTGTGGCCAACAGCATCTCCAGGCTTTGTTCTACAAAAGGTGCCAGCCGCTCAAAGTCCGGCTCCGACTTGCCCACCGGCGTACTGAAAGCAATGCCTTTAATGCCAAACAACACACCTTGCTTGGCCCCTGCCAGTGTGCCGGAATGCCACATGGAGTTACCCAGGTTGGGCCCCATATTGATGCCGGATAAGACCACGTCTGTTCTGGCGTAAAGGTGCATACCCAACGCCACACAATCAGCCGGCGTGCCATTGACCCTAAAGGCTTCAATGCCTTCGAAGTGTATGGGCGAGGTTTTGATCGTCAACGGCCTGGAATGCGTAACGGCATGACCCATAGAAGATTGTTCCACATCAGGAGCCACCACTGCTACCTGTCCAAAACGGGTTGCTACTTTTGCCAGGGCCGCAATGCCCGGACTGTAAATACCATCGTCGTTTGTAATTAAAATCCTCATATCTTTTCCGGCCACATTTTCATGCCAGTTTTTATAATACTGTGGTACTATTTTTTATAGATCTTAAATAAAAGAACTGGTATGAAGCGTGCAATGCTGCTCCACAACCCGGATGCGGGGGATGAAGAACATGATCAAGAAGAACTGGTAGGGATCATTGAAAAACATGGGTTTGCATGTGACTATGCATCTGTAAAAGAAGAAGCATGGAAAGCGCTTGATTTCGATGCTGATTTTTTAGTCGTGGCCGGCGGTGATGGCACGGTAAGAAAAGTGATCAAAGCTTTGGTGAACCGAAAAATGCTGGATAAGACATGGCCTATTGCGCTGCTGCCCTATGGCACTGCCAACAATATTGCCAAGACGCTCAACCTTTATGACGATATTGAAACATTGGTAAGGTCATGGCACCAGCCTACACTAAAACCTTTTGATGTGGGCCGGATGTCGCATATAGAGGAATCCGATTTTTTTTTAGAGAGCCTGGGGTTTGGTATTTTTCCTTACCTGATGAAGGAAATGAAAAAAAGAAAAAACGTAGAAGCGGAAACGCCGGAAGAAAAAATAATAGCCGCTTTAAAGTTACTGCACGAAATTATTTTGTCTTATGAGCCCCGGAACTGTCACCTGGTAGTTGACGGAAAAGATCATTCGGGTAAATACATCCTGGCAGAAATCATGAACACACAGTCTTTTGGTCCCAACCTGTTTTTAGCTCCCGAAGCAGATCCCGGTGACGGTTTATTGGAGATTGTATTGATTTCTGACAAAGACAAAGACCTCTTTGCCCAATACATCATCTCTAAGATCAAGGGCAATACCCACTCCTATGCGTTTTCAAAGCTGCAGGGAAAAGAGGTAACCGTGGGCTGGGATGGCAAACACGTACATGTAGATGATGAAGTATTTAAACCGGAGGAAGGAGAGGAAATACAGATTGAGCTGAAAAAAGGTTTGCTGGAATTTTTGGTTCCCTGATGCTAAACCTGAGCGGTATGGGTTTTTAAAACTTTTTACCTGCACCAAAGAATAACAAAAAACGAAGGCAGGAACGCTTTCCTGATAAAACCCCGGCTTTGTTGCAATCGCAACCCATCATTTTATTTGACAGGTTGTTGTTGTTCTGCTTCCATTTTCCCTTTTGCCATGATGCACCACGACAATTCCTCTAAAAACGCTTTAGCCCGCCGGTCTGTTGTGGTCGGGTCTGTTGCATTTCCATCCGCATCATAGGCCTCCTGGACCTTAGGAACCGGGAACATGGCAGGTACTACCCAGGCGCCAATCTTCCACAGCGAAAACACCAGTGATGTGGTTACCTGTGCACCGCCAAACGGACCGTTGGAAACCGTGGCCACAGCAATGGGCTTTCGTTTCCATTCCGCATACAGCAGGTCTATTACGTTTTTCAAACTGGCGGGATAGCCGCCGTTATATTCCGGGGTTACAATGATCACACCATCCGCATTCATGACCTCATCGGCAAACTGCAATACATCCGGCGAAGGGTCTTTCATCAGCCGCAACCGTTCTTCAAAAACGGGAAAGTTATACGTATTCAAATCCAGCAGCTCCACACTGCCCAGGTTATGAGCTTTTATGTAATTCTGAAAGTATAAAGCTACCCGATGGCTATTGCGGTTGATGCGGACACTGGCAGAAATTATAGCAATTTGCATGATAGGCATTTGAATGGTTTAGAAATAATGCTAAAGCTTGTGGATGGCTTCCGTATTGCTTCCATTGCTAAAACTGGCGGCAGGGCAAAAATATTTTATCCTGCTATCCTATTGGAAAAACCAGGGCCCTGTAACAGCAATTTACAGCCATAGTCGATCCGTTAAGTAGTAGTGGTTGCTTTCCGGAATACCAGTTCATTGGCGTTGTTGATCTCATCCTGGTTGATGGTATGGCCCATTTGAGGGTACACTTTCCTGGTTACGGACGCATTCATGTGCTGCAGCTGTTTGGTGGTTGCCTCCACTCTTTCCACCGGCACATGCGGATCAGGGTCGCTGGTGCCAATAAATACGGGTGTGCCCTTGAAATCGCCTTTGTAATTATCAGTGTTGATTTGATCACCAATCAACCCGCCGGTAAAAGCCACCACGCCACCCCATTTAGTGGCATTCCGCGTTACAAATTCCAGGGTTAAACAGGCACCTTGAGAAAAACCCAGGAAATAAATGTTTTCAGAAGCGATGCCTTGTCCATTTAGATCCGCCACCACTTCTTTCAGTAAATCTAAGGCGGACGACAGCCAGGGTTCATTTTGGGCCGGTGGCGCCATAAAAGAAAACGGATACCAGGTATTATTGGTAGCCTGTGGTGCCAGCAATGCAAAGTCGGCTACCTGCAGGTAAGTTGCCAGGGAAAGGATATCTGCTGCATCGGCACCCCTGCCATGTATCATGATCAAAGCTTTATCCGCCTCCTGTAAGCTTCTTCCGGCTGAAACAATTTGTTTTTGATGCATGCTCTTATGTTTATCTGTAGTAAAATTTATGTTACCCGTACAAAATTCCCAAATAATCAAAGCGGATGATTGTAGGAGTTGATTGCCCATTCTTTAGTGCTACCATCCTGAAAGCCAACAATAACGGTACTCACCATGGTATGCACAAATAAACCGGTCTCCACTACCC
>JAEWAC010000005.1 GCA_023391895.1 Bacteroidota bacterium | reverse complement strand
CCTATTACTGGCTCAGAGATGTACTGGAAAACATGCATCGGTTCACAACCAATACTATCGAAGGACTGCTTCCTCAAAACTGGAAAAAACTACCAGAAATGTAACGGGTTGCTCGGTGGGTTACACTGCAACTGAAATGGAAGTAAATCGACTTACACTTATTGGATATTACTTAAAATATAATAGAAAGGAAATGTATAAGGTAAATTATGAGAAAGCAAAAGCAATTTTTCTAAGTCACTTTCTTAAAGTAAAATCTATGGAATAAAACAAAACTAGCTTTTTAACAATAAAAGCCACTCTCTGTGTATTACAACTCCCAATATAAAAGATTGAAGCCTTATAGGTATATCCTCTAAGGCTTCTTATATTTTAAATCAAATCGAGTAACAAATAGCATCATTTATTTAGATGCTGTACTTCTCTCACTTTTACTCTGTCTTGAGATATCTAAAAGTGCCTGAGAAGAAATTACTGGCAATATTACTGTTCCGATAGCAGTTCCAAGTGATCTAGTATAAATTATACCTCGTGAGGTGGAATAAACAATGTTTAACATTGAAATATTTAAATGTGGCTCTATGCTATATTGATTATCTTCTTCTTTAATATACTCTGCTAACCCCTTTACCTTGAATAAAAACTGAGTAGTATAATTTGCTTTAATGCTTGTAAATTCTTCTTTCTCATTTAAACTTTTAACTTCTATAAACAACTTTATCAAGACTCCTTCAATCTCTAAATTGAACAATGTTTCAGAAGAAAAGTTAAACTCTAATAAACTTTGCTCTTGTTCACTCAAGACTATATCTTCTGGATTCTCAACTGAAGCATCACTTAAAGTAATATCAGCTAATACCAGGTCTTCAATATTAAAATTTTTCATACTAAAGGTCATTTATAGCCTAAACTCCAATATTTGTTTCCTCTAACTTTTCATCTTGGAACTCAGCTACTTCTCTAGAACCACTCTCAATATTCACTTTTTTCCAGGCAATTCTCTCACCCTTGCCTATTGCTTTTAAAGACTTATCCTCTTTCTTCGTACCTCCAGACCATCTCAAATATGTATTAAAGTTTATTGTATTATCAGAGATAATATGGATATTATCTAAGAAATCTATTTTGCAAAAGTTTTTCTTAGATACTGTTGAAAGACTTATTAGGTTGTTATAATTTCTGAATTGAAGTAAAGATGTAGTATGCAAATTCCTTTTACATGGCACATGGATAATCTCTTCACCTAATACGGCCTCTAATTTACTCAGAGTTTTTATAGTAAAGTTTTGAACACCATTAATCCATTTACTAACTTCTGCTTCAGATTTACCCATTCTCTCAGCAAGATCTTTTTGAGATATATTTTGGTCCTCCATCAATTCATGTAGTCTTTCAATTATATCAAAACTCTTCTTGATGAATATTTTTGTATCATTTGGAATACTCTCTCTTCTCTTATTAATAAATTCAAACTGCGACATAGTATTTTATTTAGAAGTAATCATTATTTGTTTTAATGTAGTTAACTACATTTTATAGCTCTAATACACTTAAAATTGAAACTAATATTATCCTTTAACGTCAACTAAATAATCATCATCATAATTCAGACCACTATAATCATCCCAATTTATTTCTCCACAATTCTTTGACTTAATCAATGCCTCATGTAAAGAATTGGCCTGCCTAAAGAACTTAGACACATTTGAACCTTCCTCCAATGCTTTTTGAGTTTTTTTCCTATTACCATTCATTAAAATCACAATTCGTGGGCTTAGCACTACGCAATACAACCTAATTCCATAATCATAGGTTGAAATCATACAACAGTCTTTAGGTGGTAGCGCATAGGCGTTATCTTCTTCTCTAAAGTATTTTCTAAAAGCTCCCCTCTTTCCTATATTATCAAGGGTATCAAATATTTCATTCAATTCTTCATTATTTTCCTCATTAACTGAGAGTCTGGCATGAAAATCTGCAAATTCTGATATCTTCTTTCCATCAAATTGGATTGTATAAAAATTTACTCTTGGGGTGGAAAACTCTCTTATTTTTATAATTTGGGCTAACACTCACTTAACTTAAAAGTTAAGTGCAATATAAATGCCTAGTTCTGAATAACAAAGTCAATCATGAACATTTTTTACAAGTTGCTGATTATCAGCAAAAAAGACATTGTTAATTATCAAGACAAGAAAGTCAATATTTGGTACTGTTAAGGTATTGAAGTGCAATTGTGTCAATTGCAACTATGTTATCAGTAACTCAAAGTCCCTCAAATGTATTCACAACCTGTGAACCGTCATTCAAAAGCCTGCAGCCAGACAAAATATTCATAATATCAACGCATACCATAATCTCTTATTAAAGGCTTTGATAAAAAATCTTTCAGTGCTATAAAATAAGCCGACTGCTTTATAGATTTGTTAAGGAAAAATTAAGAAGATTAAACATTTTATCCCCTACTTTCATGCTTCCAAATCGGAAAACCATGCACTACATAAAGATTCTATCCCTTTCCACACTTTTATTATCTGCTGTTTTTACAGCCTGTACATCGGCTGATGATAAAGTGGAAAACGAAAACACCACCCTTCCCGCCCCGGCCACGAGTCATGCCACTGCTGCCGCCCCGCAAATGCCGGCCTTTGCCCTGCTGGATGCCTCGGGTAAAACCATTGATTTAAAAAGCTTTGCCGGCAAGAAAGTTTTTGTAAACCTGTGGGCCAGTTGGTGCCCACCCTGCCGGGCCGAAATGCCTTCTATAGAAAAGCTGCACCAGTCGGTAGATAAGGATAAAGCGGTTTTTGTTTTGTTGTCGCTGGATAATGATTTTGAGACCGCTAAAAAATACATGCAATCCAAAGGCTTGGACCTGCCTATTTATTACCCGAACGATAACCTGCCCGACCTGTTTAACGTAAGAGGTATACCGGCTACGTTTATTTTTAATGAAAAAGGCGAGCTGATCAAACAGCACGAAGGCGCCGATGATTACGATACCGATGCTTATCGCCAGATGCTGCAATCCTGACTTTTTCAAAAACCCATAAATAGTAAAAAAACAGCAGGGATTCATTTCTTTCAAAAACCCCCATAAAAAGGCCGCAGATAAAAATTTTTATCTGCGGCCTTTTTAGCAGTACCCTATTGCTGCTTATACAGCAGTACGGATAGAACTGGTGAGCGAAGTATGATACATCTTCAACTGGCTGTGCACGCTTTCAATATCCTCACTTAAAAAAGTAATAAAGCTGTTGGTAACGGCATTGGTCATTACATAATGAACGGCTTCTGCCTCATCAGATAAATAGGTAATGGGCTTGTCCGGGGCAGCAGCTTGAATGCCTTTTCGCAACAATTCATTTAGTTCTTCTTTTGTCCGTCCTCTCAGGTCCTTGTCATGCCGGATAATGATCTGGTCGAAGATCCTGGCGGCTTCCTCTCCCAGAGCTACAATGTCCTCGTCCCGGCGGTCACCCACACCGGCAATCACGCCAATCTTTACCGAGGCCTCAAACGATTTTACCAGCTTACCCAATGCTCTTAAGCCATGCGCATTGTGGGCATAATCCAGCAGAATGCTAAAGCCATGAAACTGGAAAAGGTTGACCCTGCCGGGTGTCACTTCCCCGGAAGGCACAAAAGAACGCAGCGCCTGGCGAATGACATTCAGATCAATGCGGTTAGTGTAGGCAGCGAGGCAGGTGGCTAACACATTGGCCACATTAAATTCGGCTTTACCCGAAAAAGTAAGGGGAATGTTTTTGACTTCTTCTATCGGTATAATGGTATCGCCCGTTTGTAGAACAATATAGCCATCCTCATAATACGCGCCCAGGCCGCCCTCTTCGCAATGCCTTTGCAGACGTAGGTTGTTGGCATATAAAGAAAAAAGCGCCACCTTGCCCGGCACCACATCCTTCATCGCATAAACCAGGTCGTCATCCGCATTCAGCACCGCATAACCGTTGGCTGCAACAGCTTTGGCCACCACCGCCTTTACTTGTGCCAGTTGTTCTAGCGTATTAATTTCATTCAAGCCTAAATGATCTTCTGCTACATTGGTGATCACTGCCGTATCGCACTGGTCAAAGCAAAGCCCGGAACGCAAGATGCCGCCGCGAGCCGTTTCCAGCACTGCAAAGTCCACGGTCGAATCTTTTAAAATACAAGTACCGGAAGCAGGCCCGGAACAATCGCCTTTGTAAATGAGCTCTTGATTGATATAAATACCATCGGTAGTGGTACAGCCGGTATTAAAACCTGCCTGCCGGGCCATGTGCGCAATCAGCCGGGTGGTAGTGGTTTTACCGTTGGTACCCGTGATAGCTACAATGGGACTGCGACCGTTACTGTTGTTTGGGAACAACATATCTACAATAGGCTTGGCTACATTGCGGGGTTGTCCTATAGTAGGCTGCAGGTGCATTCGAAGGCCTGGCGCTGCGTTGATCTCAATGACTGCACCTCCGTTTTCACTTAATGGCGTAGACAGATCGGGCGCCATGACGTCAATACCGCAGATATCCAAACCAATGACCCGCGACGCCCGTTCAAACAAGGCGATATTAGCAGGATGCACTTTGTGCGTCACATCGGTGGCGGTACCACCTGTGCTCAGGTTGGCAGTTGTTTTCAGGTACAGTTCCTTACCCTCCGGCAGCACGGTATCCAGCGTATAATTGTTTTTAGTCAATATTTCATGCGTATCGTCATCTACCTTGATGCTGGTCAGCGGGCTTTCGTGCCCGTTGCCCCGGTTGGGGTTGGCGTTGACGGCATCAATCAGTTCCTGAATGGTCATCTGGCCATTGCCAATGATAGCAGCTGGCGTACGCAGGGCGGCCGCTACAAAACGGTGGCTGATGACCAACACCCGGAAGTCGTTACCGGTGATGAATTGTTCTACAATTACGGCCTCCGAAAATTGCTTAGCCCGGTGAAAGCTTTTCAGGGCGCACTCCCGGCTGTTGATATTAGTTGTAGCACCTTTTCCCTGATTTGCATTGAGGGGCTTCACAACGAGGGGAAAGCCGATCTCATCTATAATCCGGTTCAGGTTTTCCACGTCGTGTATAACACAACCCTGAGGGGTGGGAATATAAGCCTGTGTTAATAACCGCTTGGTTTCATCTTTATTGCCGGCTATATCTGCTGCTACACAGGAGGTTTGGCAGGTAAGAGCTGCCTGTATGCGTTTTTGGGCCGCTCCGTAGCCCAACTGTATATAAATCTCTCCATCCTGGTCTACCACCGGTATGTTTCGTTGTTTGGCTTCTTCGATAATGGAAAGGGTACTGGGCCCGTGCTTATGGCTATTCCACAAGGCTTTGATCTGATCCACTTCTGCCTGAACCTCCAACTCCTCTGATCTTACCATGGCATGGATCAGTCGAATGGCAGCCTCTGCGGCATACAGACCTGATTTTTCTTCGGCATAGGAAAAGATGACCTGAAACTCACCTGTGCGGATGGTTGGCTGTACGTGACAAAAAGCCGAAACAGGAATGCCCGCCTTTTGCTGTAAGCCTAATGCCAAAGCGCCTGCCAACTGCGGCCAATAGTCCCCTGAAAGGCCTTCGGTCCCGATATAACCGGCGGGCAACAAGTTAGTGAGCTGTTTTTGCCAATCGGCGAGCTGGTTTGGAGTAGGAAGACTGGCTTTTTCAACTTGGAACAATAACTGAATCAGGTGGTGTTCTTCGACAGACCAGTAGTTGGGGCCTCTCAGAACATTTCTGCTTAAAACATTCATATGGCTAGGTGTTGTTACCAATAAATACCAGCTAAATTTTGTACCACTTTTTAGCCTTCTGTTGAATAGTTGTTTAAACAATATGGCATACTTTTTTTCTGCAACCGGCATATGCGCTTACCCAAAGATTAATTGATTGCAATTGGCGGTGCAGAAGACAAAGGCGCAAACAATCAAAGCAAAACAAACAACCGGCTGGATTTTTTAAGATGGTATCCTGGAGAAAATTGTTGAACTGGCATCTAAAAAAGAAGACCCTAAAATAGAAGTGATTACAGCCAATTCAGATGTTGATGATATGGACAAACGGGAATGTAACGGTGTATGTTATGCCCCACACCAGAAATAGTCTCACGCTTTATTTTACAGTTCTTCAGATTAAGCTAGCTTCCAATAACTTCTTTAAAACCCCATATGGGGTTTTAAAGAAGTAGCATCACTACCTGCAGGCAAGTCAATCAAAGGCAGTAAATATTTTAAAAAGTCCATGCTCAATGGGTTTACTGTTCTCTAGTTGGATAGCATTTAATTACAAAAGGCAGGTATAATATACCTGCCTTTTTAGGATATACTGTTTTGAATGTTATAATGGCTTTGTTACGAGGGTGCTGGTTACAGAACCATCAAAAGCATTGCTGCCTGCGGACTACACTTTTGCTTTCAGCTTTTCAATACACACCTGCAAACTTTCTTTCCAGGGTTTAGGAACAATGTTGAAGGTCTGGCTGATCTTGCGGGTATCCATTACAGAATAAGCGGGCCTTTTGGCCGGTGTTGGATAAGCTTTGGTGGGTATCGCCTGCACGGAACAATCTGCCTGAATCAACTCCTTGATGTAATGGGCGAAATCAAACCAGGTAGTTACACCGGCATTGCTGTAATGATAAATGCCGCTCTGCCATTTTCCGGAGTCCACAATCTGCAAGATGGCCTGCGCCAGGTCGGCAGCATAGGTAGGACATCCCTGCTGGTCGGCTACGACCCGTACTTCTGGCCGGCTTTGCATCACCCGGATCATGGTTTTTACAAAGTTGTTGCCATAAGCCGAGTAGACCCAGGAGGTTCGAATAATCAGCACGTCGGGGTTGGCCGCCAAAGCTTCCTGTTCGCCTTTTAGCTTGGATTGTCCATATACATTGATGGGCCCGGTGGGATGGTCTTCCTCGTAAGGCTGGGTGCCCGCCCCGTCAAATACGTAATCGGTAGAAATATGAATCAGTCTAGTGCCGCCGGCTGCACAGGCAGCCGCTATATTTTTAACCGCTGTAGCATTACCGGCAAAGGCTGCTTCCACTTCTGTTTCCGCTTTGTCCACAGCGGTATAAGCAGCACAGTTAATAC
>JAEWAC010000292.1 GCA_023391895.1 Bacteroidota bacterium | reverse complement strand
GCTCCGCCCGTTTGGCCGGCCCACGCACAGCAAAAGTCACTACAGCAGGTATCAGTTACTTTAATCTGTAGGTTACTTGAACCTGGACTACAGGTATGGATTTTTGAAGAATTGTAATCTTTTTGCGTGCTGAGGTAAACTACTGCAGGCGCTGTATCCCGCTATCCTGTTCTCAAAGTAATACCACCTCGAGCTAATGCGGGATAAGGCGCTGGACCATTCCTGTTTTACATTTTTAATTTTTCATTCCTTTAAAAGTCCATATAGGGGTTTAAAACTATTTCCTTTGTGCTCCTTCGTGCCTTGGTGTCTTGGTGGCTCCAAAACATGAGACGCAGCAACTTCTTTAAATCCCCATACTACTTTCAGCCTCTGCGTAATCCTTTCATTAATCGGTGTAATCTGTGATCCGCATTTCTTCCTAATCCCTTAATCCACCCAAATCATGGTTCAGACCTCCGTGAAATCTGCGATCCAACTTGTGAACCCGTGAACTAGTGAACTCGAGAACTTTAAACCTTAAACTTAAAACTTTAGACTTTAAACTTCTTCCTACACCAGCACTTCTTCAATATGCTGGAAACCGTGCTCCGGCTGCATGCGCTCCCACAGGATTTTGTAAATGGTTTCGGCAATGGGCATATCGGCGCCAATGTGCTGGTTGATGTGGTACATGCACTGGGCAGCATTATAGCCTTCGGCCACCATGTTCATTTCCAGCTGGGCCGACTGCACGGTATAGCCTTTACCGATCATGTTGCCAAAGGTGCGGTTGCGGCTGTAGGGCGAGTAGCAGGTGACCAACAGGTCGCCCAGGTAAACGGAAGCCGCGTAGTTGACGTCTTTTTTATGCGTCACCGGATCGGTTTGCTGGTGCTCGCCCACTACAATATGCGGAATGCCTACTTTTTGTAAAAAGCCGGCCATTTCGTCGGCACTGTTGGCAATGTATACACTCAAAAAGTTATCGCCATACTCCAGGCCATGGGCAATACCGGCGCCCAGAGCATAAATGTTTTTAAGCACGGCCGCGTACTGCACCCCCAAAATATCGCTGTTGACAACGGTATTGATGTATGGCGCTTTAAAATGCTGGGCAATGCGGCGAGCGGCAGGTGTATCAACACCGGAAAAAGTGAGATAGGATAATTTTTCGGCGGCTACTTCCTCGGCATGACAGGGGCCCAGTACGGCAAAATAATCATCCAGCGGCACGCCAAAGTGCTGTTGCAGGTAATCGTTCAGCAACACATCGGGCCCGGGCACAATGCCTTTGATAGCAGATACAATTTTTTTGTTTTGAAACGCGTCCGGCCCCAGTTGCTGCAGCACCTCCTGAATATAAGCCGAAGGAACGGCCAGCACCACTACGTCGGACTGGCGCACTACTTCCACCACATTGTCAGTAAGAGACAGTAATGCCACGTCAAAATAAGCGGAGCTTAAATAATTCGGGTTGTGCTTTCGGTTTTGAATATAGGGAATGGTCTTGGCGTTTCGTACCCACCAGTTTACACTATGATTATTGTCGGTTAAAACTTTTACTAATGCCGTAGCCCAACTTCCATTGCCTACAACACCAAACTTAAGGTCACTTTGCAACATGTGAGCGAAAATAGGACAAAGCTTATTTCTCGAACAACTTGTCTTTGGGCACCACATTTACCTTGGTGCCGGTTTTCAGGGTTTTGCTGATGGCATTGTAAGGCGCCGTTACCACCTGTTCGCCCGCCTTGAGGCCACTGGTAATTTGTATATGATTGATGTCCTGTATGCCGGTTTTCACCACCCGTTTTTCCACTTTCCCATCTTCTTTTAAAACAAAAACCACTTCTTCCATCTCATCAGAATTGACCGCTACTTCATCGTTGCTGTTAGCGTCTTTAGGGGCCGCTTTCTTTTTATCATCCAAACTTTCGTCGCTACCTTTTACCCTGGCCGCTACGGCGGTAATGGGTACGGCGGTTACGTTTTCGCTCCGCTTGGTTTTAATATCCGCGCTGGCATTCATACCCGGACGGAAAGGAAACTTTTTGGGTCGGGCAGGATCAATCAGGTCGGCATAGGACGAAGGCTCCAGCCGGATGTGCACCTCGTAATTGGTAACATCGTTGGTGGCAGCGGCGGCCGTGCCGCTGGTAGTAGTGCTGCTGGCAATCTGGGTAACCACACCTTTGAACTTGCGGTTGTTGTAGGCATCTACCTCCACATCGGCCGAGTCGCCGATGCTGACTTTTACAATATCGTTCTCACCCACGTCTACCCGTACTTCCAGCGTACTCATGTCGGCCACCCGCATCATTTCGGTACCCGCCATCTGGGCGGTACCCACTACCCGTTCACCTGCTTTTACGTTCAGCATGGAAATAACGCCGCTCATAGGCGCCACAATCGTGGTACGACCGAGATTTTTGTTGGCCGCGCCCAGTTGTGTTTGTGCACTTTTCACACCCGCCTGCAGGCTGCGGATGTTTTGCAAGGCTGCATTGTACTGCGCCTGCGAAGAGCGATACTTGGTCTCTATCTGCTCAAACTCCGCCTTTGAAATCACTTTATCTTCAAACAACTGCTTGTTACGGTCATGGGCCAGCCGGTCCTGTTCCAACTGGGCTTTCAGCGCCTCCAGACTGGCGGAACTATTAGCCACAGTAGCCTGCGACTGTGCCACCCGGGCGGCCGCCTCATCCCGCTGTGAGGAATAGATATCCGCATAAATACGGGCCAGTACCTGTCCTTTTTTTACACTGTCGCCCTCCTGCACGTTCAGCTCTGTGATCTCACCGGAAATATCAGGACTTACTTTCACCTCCACTTCCGGGTATACTTTTCCGCTGGCGGTAACTGTTTCCACAATGGTGCGGGTGCTTACATTTTCGGCCGTTACTTTGATGCCGTCCTTATTGTTTCCGGCAAATAATTTTACACCTACCAATATTACGATCACAGCGCCCAGCCCTACCAATATCCATTTAACTGTTTTGTTCATATGATTAAATGATAGCTTTATTAATAATGTATGTTGAAAGGAGTGATAAGTGGCAAGTTATAAGTAATAAGTTGTATGCAAAAAGTTGTTAGTGATAAACTTTTTTCCTTCACCTGCAACTCATCACTTATTACTTACTACTTAAAACTTACCACTTATAACTCACAGTTTCAGTCCCTGCCCTTTGTAAAACTCCAGCAATTTCATTTTAAACACATAATCAAACTGTGCTGCCAGCATTTGGGTACGGGCTACCAACAGGTTGTTCTGCGTATTGATCAATTCATAGGTAGACAACAGGTTGACTGTATAGCGTCTTTGCGCAAAGTTGTATGCCTTTTCAGCAGCTTCTACACTTTTACGGTTGGCGGTAAACTTTTGCAGCGCGGCTACGGCATCATTATATGCATTGTAAATATCCTGCTTAAGCTTTTGGTTATCTTGCTCAATGCGTAATTCCCACTGCTTCATATTGAGTTTAGAGCGCTCCCAGGCCGTGCGTTGTACCCCGCCATTAAAAATAGGCACCGTCAGCCCGATACCGATGTTTTGCCCAAAGTTGTTCCACCACTGCGTAAAAAAAGGTGTGGTGGTTTGGCGGATCACGTTAAAGGTAGGTGCCAGAATATTGTACTCTGTTCCATCTACTACAACCGTAGCACCGGTAGGGGCTTTGGGGCCAGCAGCCAGCTCAGGTTGCTTAATGTTTACATAGTTGGTGAAGGCGCCGGCATAACCGGAAAACCGGGGCATCATATTGCTGCGGGCTGCTTTTACACCATACTGCGACGATTGCAGGCGCAGGCGGGCTACTTTTTGCTGGGTCAGATTGGCCACTCCCATGCTGTATACATAATCCGGCTGCAGGTCGGCCAGGTTTTCGACTGGTATGGTTTCTATCGGCGGTGCCGCAATATCAAAAGGAGCGGCTGCATCTAGGTTTAAAAGGGCTTTTAATTGCAACAGGTATTGCCGCACAGTAGCTTCTGCTGTTACCAGCAGCGAGCTGTCGTTGGCCAGCTGCGCTTCCAGTTGTAGTTCATTCAGCTCCGGCAGCACACCGGCCCGCACCTGCTTGCGCGTCAGGTCCAGCTGCGATTCGGTTTGCTGCACTTGTATGGCATTCACCGATACCTGCTCTTTGGCCAGCAACGCCTGCAGGTAAGCTACAGCAACATTCAGGGCAATGTCATCCTGCACCTTGCGCACCTGCGCCTGGTCAGCTTCGTAGGCCAGCTTCGACGATGCCACGGTATGCTTCAGGGCAAACCAGTTGAACAGGGTAACATTGGAAGAAACCTGGAGCCCGGTATTAAAAAAATTATTGTCCTGCAATACGCCGGTCGTGGGGTTTTCCGAACGGCCAAGCTGGTAACCTACATTACCTTGCAAGGAAAAAGTGGGAATTTTTGACAATTTATCCTGGCGCAACTGCAATTGCGAAAAACGGGCTTGCAGGTCCGCATCTTTTACCGAAAGATTATGGGTGACGGCATAGGTAACACATTGCTGCAGGTCCCATTTATCCTGCCCCGCTACCGAATAGGAAAACAACCATAAACAGACAAAGCAGAAGATTGGTGGCCTCATAAACTTAAAATTAAGCGAATTTAATGCGCATCTCTGTTAAATGAAACCCAAGGCCTGATCCAGGTCTTTGATCAGGTAATCGGCTTCTTCCAGTCCCACATACAACCGGATGTATTGGTGCTCTATATTGCCGGCATCAAAATCCCCGGCTTTAAAGCCCGCACATTTGGGCATCACCAGCGACTCGTGCCCACCCCAGCTTACCGCCATTAAAAAATGCTGCAGCGACTCGCAAAAAGTGGTAATGTTTTGCAGCGAGCTGTTTTTAAGCGTAAAGGTAAACAGGCCGCAGGCTCCCTTCATTTGCTGCTTTGCCAGCTGGTACTGCGGGAAGGTATCATCAAATGGAAAAAGAACCTGGTCTACTTTGGGATGCTGTTTTAAAAAGTCCAAAACGGCAGCTGTGGTGCGGGTAATACGATCCAGCCGGGCCGGCAGCGAACGCAATCCTCGGATCAGCAGCCAGGCATTGAAGGGGGCAATACCGCTGCCGATGTTCAGGTACTCGCTGTTGAATATTTTTTTAATGGCCGCATGCGATCCGGTAAGCACACCACCCAGCGTATCGCTGTGACCGCTGATGTACTTGGTGGCCGTTTGCATGCATAAATCAATACCCAGCTCTATGGGTTTTTGAAAAAGAGGCGTACAGTAACTGTTATCAATGAGGGTAACGATGTTATGCTTTTTGGCCAGGGCCGCCACCGCTTTGAGGTCCTGCAGTTCGTAGGTCCAGGAGTTGGGCGACTCCAGGTAAATAAAAGACGTATGGGGTTTTAAAGCTTTTTCAAATTGGGTAATGTCTTTGCCGTCTACATAGGTCGTGGTCACGCCAAATCGGGGCAAGATAACATCAAAGGTTCGTTGCGCCCAGGTATAAGGATTGCGTACCGATATTATGTGATCGCCACTTTTGACGTTGGCCAGCACCCCGGCAAAAATGGCAGCGGCGCCGTTGCCAAACACCAGGCAGTCTTCAGCACCATCGAGGGCTGCCAGCTTTTTACGTAAAATGTCCATCGTGGGATTCAGGCCGCGGCTGTACAAGTACCCGCTCATTTCATCATCCAGCGCCTTGCGCAGGTCAGCCACTTTATCAAATGCAAAATTGCTGGTTTGCATAATGGGGGGTGCAATGGCATTGAAGTAGTGCTCCCTGTCTTCTGCCAGTTCATTGAGTATATAAGATGTGTTCACTTTAATTTTTCTTTTCTAGGAATGATGAAATAAAGTACGGAAAAGCCAATGAGTACCGCCATACCGGTTAAGGCAATCTTGGGTGTATTAATGGTGATGGCTGCGCATACAAAAATATAAGCTAATATAAACAGCACCGGCATTAGTGGATATAATTTCATTTTGTAGATACCCGTACCATCCAGGTTTTTGGTGCGTTTGCGCAAAATAAAAATAGTAGCCGCCGAAGTGGCCATACCAAAAGAATCCAAAAAAATGCTGAAGCTGAGGATGCGCTCAAACGTTTCGGCAAAGAAAACCACAACGAAAGCAATGGCGGCAAAGGCGGTTAAGGCAACAATGTATACCTGCTTTTTTTCTATCTTTTTTTGAAATACGGCCGGCAGAACCCCGTCTTCACTCATAGCATAAATAACCCGCGGATTACTAAGCAGCGACACGTTGACATAGGCCAGTACGGACAGAAACAGCAAAATCGAAAAAGCATTGGCCCCTACAGGTCCAAACAGTTTTCCTACCACGACCGAGGCAATTTCGCGACTTTCCTTCAGCTCGTTAAACCCAATGATATTGTAGTAGGCTACGTTTACCACCAGGTACAACGAGATAATCACCACAATGCCGATGAAAATACCCTTGGGTATGTTGCGGGCCGGCCGTTGCACCTCGCTGCCAAAATTGATGGTTTGCTGGTAACCGCCAAAGGTAAACGAAACCGCTACCAGCGCCAGCCCAAACGACGAGATTACATCTGTCCAACTGCCTTCTACCGGTTGCAGCAGCGGTACGTTGTTCTCACTATAAGCCGCCGGGTACAGCAGGGATGCAATCAGCATCAGCAGCATGAATATTTTAATGACCATCAGCACATTTTGAGTTTTGGAACTCATGCGCAGTCCCAGGATGTTGACTCCGTAAAAAACAACGATGGCCATCATAGCAATACCCATGGTCGCAGCATTGCCCGCATCGGGCAGCAGCACCCTTGTGATATACCCGGCCCCTATGAGTGCCACACCTGCAATGGAAGCGGCGTTGGAAATTAGAATGCCGCAGTTAAGGGCAAAGGCAATGGAAGGGTGATAGGCATAGGCAAATATTTTATAGTAACCGCCCGTTACAGGGTAACGGGATCCGATTTCGGCGTAGGTAAGGGCACCACACAAGGCCACCAGTCCGCCCACAATCCAGGCGCTGAAATAAATGGAAGGCGTCAACGCGGCATTGGCGGCATCACGGGCTGTACGGAAGATACCCATCCCTATCACCAGGCCAATGACGATCATGGTCAGGTCAAAGAGATTCAGCTTTGGTTTCTCTGTCATGGTTTGAAGATAGGAAATGTTGATTGGGAAAAATGAACGAGGGATATTTTTGAGTGTTGAAAAATAAATTGATGCAGGGTTGGTGCTTTTTGTATTTGCCGGCAGTACCGGTAACATAAATTATCCAAAAATCCTTTTGTCTTTATTCTTTTCACCTTTCCATTGGGCCTGGAACGACCTATAACACTTCACATCTTCTGCTTAACTGGTTTTTAGCATCTGTTAATAACTTCTTTAAAAGTCCATATGGCTATAATTTTTTCCTCCTGTAGGTAGCCGTTCTTACTTTTTCTCCCCGAAAAAGTAAGCAAAAAGTTCAAGGCCAACCCGATGGCTCCGCCCCTTTGGTCAGCCCGTGCACAAGGAAGAAGTTATAAGTGGTAAGTAATAAGTTATAAGTTATGGAGCGTCCTATGGGTTTTTCGAAAAAGTTCAGGTCTTTTTGCGTGTTGAGGTCAACTACTGCAGGCGCTGTATCCCGCTA
>JAEWAC010000316.1 GCA_023391895.1 Bacteroidota bacterium | reverse complement strand
CCCTCAACGGATTTATCAACTAAAACCGGCGATTGACGTACCACTTACCGCCCTTACAGCAGCCGGATCTTTATGGGGTTTTTCAAAAATTTACAGTAAGGATCCCATTCCCCAAGAAGACATTTTGAGCCTGAAAAAAGAAAACCTGAACGTATTTGACCGATGGGCGGCCGATGTGTATCACCCCAAGGCAGAAGGGCCCAGCGATGCGTTATTTTATGGCGCCATGCCCCTACCCCTCTTGCTGCTGGTGGATAAAAACATCAGGAAGGACGCTGCTAAAATCGGGCTCCTGTACCTCGAAGCCATGTCTATTACCGGCATTGCCTATACGGGCTCTAACTATCTGGTCAACCGCTTCCGTCCGCTGGCGTACAACCCGGCAGTTCCTATGGAGGAAAGGCGCGAAGGTGGGTCCACCAACTCGTTTATTGCCGGGCACGTGGCTTTGGTAGCTACCTCCACTTTTTTTACCGCCAAGGTTTATTCCGACTACAATCCCGATTCCCAATTCAAGTATGTGCTATGGGGTGCGGCCATTGCCTCCACCGGGGCTACCGCTTACCTTCGGCACCGGTCAGGCAAGCACTTTCCAACTGACCTGCTCGTGGGCACAGCCGTAGGTACTTTGTCGGGTATACTGGTACCGCATTTTCATAAAAACAAACTTTTTAAAAACCCCAATCTAAGTGTGATGCCTTTTACCGGCCCATCGCACGGACTGGCGCTTACGTATAAATTTCAATAAACCATTATACGCGAAACTATTTTCCTGCTTATGTGGTTTTCAGCAGAGGCAAAAGGCTATATGGGTTTTTGAAAAACCCATATAGCCTTTTGTTTTTCTTTTAATGGCTGTTGCCGGCACAGTAGCAGGAGTGCCGCCCTATTGCTTGCGTTGTGCTAAAAAGTGTCCTGCTCTATATACAGCACAATTGGTTAATTTCCGTTGACCGCTTTTAATAGCTCCCCATCCTGCAGTAATAGCCCCTGGTTGATAGCAGCCTGTACTATCTGCAGTATATCCTGGCGCATGTCTTCCGTTACTCTTGAAAAACCCAATAGGCGAGCCACCAGCGGAAAGGCGGCTTCCGGGTGAATGGCAATGGCATCCCGCACCACTTTCTGCACCACGGCACTGATTTCTTCCGGGGCTATATATTTCAGTTTCCGGGATGAAGCCGGCAAGGCCAAGCGGTCGCGCAGTGCAGGTTGCAGCCTATCAGTACGCCACAAAAAATCGCCCTTTTGTACAATGCGCCCGCTGCCTTCTGCAAAGCGGGTGGCTAGCTTTATATGCTCCCGGATGCGGGGCCCAACGCGGGTAATACCGGCAGCTTCTACCATGCGCTTGGCCAGTTCGTCAAAATGTACGGGGCTTTCGGTTTGCACCACCAGTTCTACCCAGTGCGCCATTTTACTGACCGGGTGCAGGTGTACTTCCTGCGATGATATTTCCTGGGGTAATTCCGCCACCTGGTAAGGCGGTAATTTTCCGGTTCCTATTTCCACTTCTTCCCGCAGCAGCGAGGTTTCTACTGGCGTTTCCTCATCGGCCTCATCTTCCTGCAAAGAAGCTTTCCAGGCCTTATTGATGGCTTCCACTACCCTTTTCAGTTCCCGCTCCGGATTGCGAAACCAGTCGGTGCTCCAGATGCGGTGTATTTTCCAGCCCATGGCTTCCAGCACCTGCTGGCGCAGGCGGTCGCGGTCGCGGGCCGAGCGGGCCGAATGATAAGCGGCCCCATCGCATTCAATACCCAGCACATAACGACCCGGGTGTTCGGGATCTGCAATGGCCAGGTCTAAATAAAAGCCCTTGGAGCCTACCTGCCGGTGCACTTTATATCCCAGGCGGGTGAGTTGTGCCGCTACAGCTTCTTCAAACGGGCTTTCCGCCGGCAGACCGGTTTCGGTTGGCACATCAAGCTGGCCGTGCTGGGCAAAATGCAAAAAGCTTTTCAACGCTCCTATACCATAACTTTTAGTACGGGAGGTATCCAGGTCCTGGGCGGTAATATTGGTAAACACCTCGCACCGCAGCTTGGCCCGGGTAATCAGTACGTTCAGGCGTTTTTCGCCACCGTCGTTGTTCAGCGGGCCAAACGACATGCTGACATAGCCTTCTTCGGTACGGCCATATCCAATGGAAATAAACATCACATCCCGCTCATCGCCCTGCACATTCTCCAGGTTTTTTACAAAAAAGGGCTCGTTGCTATGGGTTTTAAAAAAAGTTTCAAGTTCCGGATTTTTCCGCCGTTTGATCTCCAGTGCATCCTGAATAGCCTGCCGCTGGGCAGTACTAAATGCCACTACCCCCAGGCTGAGTTTTGGATGCTGGCGGGCATGCTCCATCACGGCTTCAGCCACGATTTCCGCTTCTTTGGGATTGGTGCGGGTCTTGCCCCGGTCGTAGGTGGTGTCCTCCAGGTGATGAAATACCAAACCCATATGATGCCTGGCACCAGGACTGGGAAACACCACCAAACGGTTTTCATAAAACTGGTGATTGGATAAACTGATCAGGGACTCGTGGCGGCTGCGGTAGTGCCAGCGCAACATGCGTTGGGGTGCGCCTTGCGCATCGCACATACCCAAGATGCTTTCCATATCGGCCGTTACATTTTCTTCATCTTCCATTTCTTTTGTCAGAGAGTCGAAGAAAGAGGTAGGCGGCAACTGCCTGGTGTCGCCCACTACAATCAACTGTTTGCCACGCAGCAAGGCGCCCAGGGCATCTACCGGGCGTACCTGGCTGGCTTCATCAAAAATTACTAAGTCAAACTCCAAGGCGCCGGGCGGTAAAAAATTGGCAATAGAAAGCGGGCTCATCATAAACACCGGCTTGATAGCCTGTATGGCCAGACCGGCTTCCTGCATTAGTTTTCGAATAGGCAGGTGTCTTCCTTTCTTATTAAACTCGGTACGCAGTACATTTACCTGTCCGCCGGCTTCGGCCTTGGGCATGGTTTCCCAGTGCCTGAGCGCCGCCCGGGCCCGGTTGTACTGCAGGTTCAATACATCCAGCCGCTTAAACTGCTGCGCCACTTCTTCATGTGTATTGCGTTCAAACTTGCGCAAGGGAGCATAAGTGATCAAAGCCTGCTCCAGCAAGTAGTCATACCATGTTTTTTGCAAAGCATATTTCAGGAGCAATGAGGCTTCTTCCCAATGGATGGCGGCATCGGTCAAAGCAGTCAGTTGTTCGTCGGTGGCTACGTCCACCAGGTTGTTCCAGGAAATGGCCTGGTGTATTTCCGGCAACCGCGCGGCCCATTGTTGCAACAATTGTTGCTGACCCGTAAACAGCTGGTGCAGCAAAGTAGAGCCGGTAAAACGAATGGTTTCATTCAGGGCTGTTTTTTCCGCTACCACTTGCAGGCACTTACCCTGTTCGTTCAATCTTTGAAGCAGGGCCTGGTGATACCGCTGCGCCACCTCCGGCCTTTCGTTTTTACTTAAGAAATCTAAAATCGCTTCGGGCAGGGTACCTTCTGCTATCTGCTGGTGCACCTGGGTAATATAAGCAGTTGCAGCGGTTAAGGCAGACCAATCGGATTTTGTTTTTTGCCACCGCCTGCCAAATACTTCTTTCACCACTTCTTCGTGCTCTTTCAACAGGGCTTCCTGCCGTTTGGCATTCAATATCGCCTCCACATATTGCAGCTTTTCGCCGGTTTCTTTGGGCAATGGCGCTTTACATAGGGCTTTTAATTTTTTGTTAGCCTGGTTGTAGGAGCCGATCAAAAACTTATACCATTTTTGGCCATGCTCCAATAACTCCTGTCTAATCTCCAACACGTTCTGCTCCCATGCTTCCGGCAGAAAAACGTCATCGTACTGCCGGTGCAACTGGGTTAACTGTTCACCCGCTTGTAAAGCTTCCTGTATGCTATCCCGGTACAGCAACCAACTGCTGCTTTTGATATGCAACTCCTGCAAGCCCGGCTGGGCAGCAGCCAGTTCTGCTACAGCAGCCAGGCGCAGGCTTTCTTCCCGGTTCACTGGAAGGCTAAAGCCCATGGCGGTGGCTATGGCTTCCGATTCTTTCTGTAAGGCGACGGAGGCTTCACCAGCCTGCTGCAACCAAAGCTGCAGATCTTCCTGATCATGGGGCAGTAATACCCTTAATTCGCTACCCCAGAATAACATCTTGCCCGGTACTCCTATATCCTTCAGCCTTGCCTGTATTCTTTCGGCCAGCGCCTCTGCCCGGTGCATGTGCGCAGCATTCCACTGCCGTATGTTGGGTAAGGGAATTTTGGGCAGGGTGTGACCGGCTACTTGTTCGGACAGTTGGAGTAAACGTCCGACCAGTTGGTGTGCTGATAAACCGCTGTTTTGTATTTCCGCATTCACGGCACGGCAGTAATCATTCAGTTCATTTTTGTGTTGCTCCAGCAAGGCTACCTGTTGCTGCAAATGTTGCAGGGCCGGTTTGCCCAGTTCCAGCACCCGCCTCAACTCCTGGTGCAGTTCTTTTTTATTGGCCTTGTGGCTGTGCAGTTCCAGACAAGCTTCACCGAGGTGGATGGTGTCCAGCCGGCGTTTTACCACTTCCAGCGCTGCTAGTTTTTCTGCTACAAAAAGCACCTTTTGGCCCTGCCCGATGGCATTGGCAATAATGTTGGTAATGGTTTGCGACTTGCCGGTGCCGGGTGGACCTTGTATCACCAGGTTTCTGCCTTCGTGAACCGCCAGCATAGCCAGGATTTGCGAGCTGTCTGCATCTACCACCTGAAACAGTTCATGGGCCGGCGTTTCTTCATCAATTAGAGCGTCTTCCGCAGCCGTAGGTGGCGGATCGGTAAAGCCGCCATTAAAAAGACTTTGTATCACGGGATGCTCCACCGGCTTGCTTTCGGCGGGCCATTTGTTATTATCCAGATCGTTATAGATCATGAATTTGCCAAAGGAAAAAAAGCCCAGGATAATAGCATCGCGGTCCAGCCGCCAGCGGCTTTGGTGCTGAATGGCTTCTGCTATCTGGTCAAAATAAGCGGCTATGGAAAAATCCTCTTCTTCCGGCAGGTCCGGGATGGCGATGCCAAAATCCATTTTCATTTTAGCCTGCAGGGAAAGGTTTTCGCCCACCTCTTCCAGAGTGTACCGAACCCGGAAGCGTTCGCGGGCCGTGGATCGCTCCAAAGCCACCGGTATGAGTACCAGCGGAGCTAGTCTTTCCTCTGCGCTGCTGCCGGATTCGTACCAGCGCAACAAACCCAGTGAAATGTATAAGATGTTGACGCCCTGTTCTTCGATACTGGTTCGGGCGGCATAGTAGGTGTTCAGCAATCTGGTTTGCAGGCTGGATTCCGTTTCGCTGGTCTGCAGCTTGGTATTGGTATAAGTTTCTTTCAGAGCGGCCTCCGAAACCGCGACCGGCTTCTCTCCTTCTTTTGTGCCGGCATTTTCCGGTTGGGCGGCAAACGACATTTGCTTACCCTGAGTTACCAGCATATCGTATACTTCCGCTGCCTTTTCCTGCACTATGTGTACCCCCCGGCTGGTCGACGGGCGGTAGTTTAACAAGGGATTGCGAAGGCCGAGATCGAGCAATTCCTTACGGGAAGCTTCCAGTTTAGAAAGAATAGAATCCTGCATTGATTCAAAATAAATGAATTCTATTTACCGGAGCCAATTTAGCCTAAAAATTAAGATTTATTAAAATCCCTCTACTGCTGGACTCATTCAAAAACCCATGTTATGGTTGCAGCTAGAAAGCGTGCCTTTTTGATGAAGTTGATGTACAATAACCACAACAGGTAAGGCATTATAATAAATAATCCGGTTTGCTTAACCGAGTATATGATTTTTAATCTAACAACAGCAGAGTTCATACTTTAAAAAACCCATATGGTCCGGTTCGTCTTTATTAGCAGATGCAATTTTTCCAGTTTGTAGCTCCTGATTACGGCAAGACTCCTTTTGCTGCCATACCTGCTACCTGCACCCCGTTTATTATATCAATGTCCGGACAATTGTAGCCTACCGCAACATTGATCTTTTTGAAATTCATATTTGCATATAGTCCTTTGGCTACCTCGGTTACCAAAAAACCGGAGTACCAGTTTGCAAAGAAAGTCCCAGCTGATTTTACCGGATGATGCGGCACCCATTACGCAAACATAGTCCGGCGATGAAGCAGTTCTGAAATTCATCACCGATATGGCATTTTAAAAAAGTTATTCGTCTTTTATGCGCAACAGGTATTTGAGGTGTTTCTCGTAATCTTTCGCGTCGGCTTCGGAATCGTATATTTTATGTTTGATCTTGCCCTGTATCTGTATGTTGTCATGGCCTTTTCCGCCGTCTACTTCCAGCTTGATACGGGTAGCAACTGTAGGCTCTACTTTTATTTCATCATCTCCGCCCAGGCCTATTAAATACAGCCGGTTGGTTTCCTCCGGCTTAAAGGTGCGCTGATAAATCACCTTGTTATCCCTCTTATTGATGCGGTACACGGTAAGCTGCAAACTATCCTTGTTACCGGTTATATGAAACCGTTCGGCCTCATCGCTGCCTGCTACCGTTACATAACGCGTAAGAAAACGGTAATAGCGCATGGCATCTTTCCCCAAAGTGTTGCGCCGGTCAATGAGTTTTTGCCCCATCTCAGCTCCGTTTATGGGGTAAATTTCGGACGGCAACTGGCTTACCGCCTCCCGGATCACTTCATCTTTCAGGTCGGACTGAAAAGATGCGATGATCCGCTCCCAGTCGCTGGCATCCAATTGGTTTAAAAAAGTCCTGTCAAAGTTCCACGATTTGGCATTGAGCTGTTTGATGCGATGGGTGCTGTGCTTAAAGCCCACCAGGTGCCTTAATGCAATGAACTGGGCAAGTTTTACCAATAAGCCGTTGGAATGAAAATAGGCCTGGTCCCGGTCACGTGGAATGGCATAATAAACCGTTTCGCCCTCCTTTTTTTCAATGCCCCAGCGCCACTGGTCCTGGTGCCGGTCCCAATCGGCAATCAGCATATCCAGCAGGCGGGCCCGCAGTACCGCTTCCCCATCTACCACATGGGTGTTTTTTTCCAGCAGTGCTTCCACCAGATTTTTAGTACTTTTTGTTTCGGTTTTATCGGGTGTAGGATTGCGGTCTTCGAGCATGCAAATGGTATTGGCAAAAATTTCCCGGTACGCACCAAAATCAGGATCATCCGGCACGACAAAAAAATAAGGTTGGGCTACGATAATTCCCGCTGCACAGGCCATACCGGTAATGGTTAAGGGAGCATAGGGATGCGCTGCTGAAACCATATCCTGCGTTACTTTTTTTGCCAGCGTATTGCGCAACAGGGGCGGCAAGGCTTTTTCCACCTCTTTATCAATGGTGCGCAACGCCCACTCCCTTCCTTCCTTGTCTTTCAGCCGCAATGACTTGGTTTGCTGCCCGCCACCAAGTTCCGTAATGGTAAAGCCCATTTCCTTTAAGCGGAAAACCGGTAAAGTTACTGGCGTAGACCAGGTCTTGCGGTAATTTTTGCCCATAAAGATCTGTCTTAAAAAACTGATGTCCTCATACTTATGGCTGGCGGCCTGAGTGGCGGAATCGCTTTTAAAGGACGTTCCCTGCGCCCATGCGGGTGGTGTACCTTTACTTATGCCAGCACTGATGGCAACTATCAATAATACCTTCCTGATCATGCTTCCGGTTTGTTAGGGACAAGTATTCAATCTTTATTCCAAAGTGGCGGAGCTTGTATGAAGATGCCTTTTAAGATGATACGGCTTGTAGGTAAAAAGGTTCAAAGCAACTGATCCGCCGCTTTGAACCCCGTTATACTGCTTACATGAATCGTCATTAATTGCGGGCCCGCTGCCACGTTTGTACCAGTTCCACCTGGTTGGCTGTTTGTGTGGTGATGCGTATTTCATCATTGCTGACAGCCGTGAGTGTGGCGGTGCGGTAAACGGTACTGCCGTTGCAGGCATTCACCAGTGCTTCCAGGCTAAACACCCCACCCTGACTCGCTTTCAGGTTGCGCCACAATATGTCCCGTTCGCGCAGGCAATAACTATTGTTGCCCAGAGTTTTGACCGTAGCATCCGGCATGCCCGGAAATACCTGCACCACAGTGCCCTTGAGTGCCTCATTGTCTGAACTGGAGGTGAGCTGCCAGTTGCCATTTAAGGAAAAAAGACCACCGCTGGTATTGGTAGGCAGGGTTTTAAGCGTTTCGCATTGCGTGAAAATGGTTACTATTGCTGCCAAAAGAAACAACATATACCGTTTCATAAAGTAACTGTTATAGCGGTATTGATTCATTAACTGTGCCAGACTCGAACCAAACAATCCATGAAAATCAGCCTTTGGACCATAGGAAAACCGCATGATGCTTATGTAAAACCTGGAATTGAAGAATTCACCAAGCGGCTTTCTAAGTATTTTCCGGTGGAGTGGCATATCATTCCAGTACCTAAAAACGCAACGCTGCTGCCCGAGGCCGAAATGAAACAGAAAGAAGGCGCTACCGTTTTGCAATTGCTGAAAGAAGACGACTACCTGGTAGCATTGGATGAATACGGCAAGGAACTGACATCGGAAGAATTAGGTGCTTTTATACAACAAAGGGCCAGCACCGGTGCCCGGCGGGTGGTATTTTTAATTGGCGGTGCCTACGGCCTGCATACCGACGTACTGCAAAAAGCCAAATTCAAATGGTCACTTTCCCGGCTCACCTTTCCGCACCAGCTGGTACGATTAATTTTAACAGAGCAGTTA
>JAEWAC010000294.1 GCA_023391895.1 Bacteroidota bacterium | reverse complement strand
GAATATTGCCCAGGAGTTTCAAAAGATGATCAGCGATCCAACCAAGTACCCGTTATTCAGTTCGAACAGTGACAATGCACAACTGGTGTTTAACAAATCAGCCATCAACAATTCCTATCCGCTTTTTCAAAACCTTTCGCTTCCCAGCCTGGCCGCTTTGGAAAAGGGGTTCGCAACAATTTTAAAAGACCGGGAAGATCCCCGCTTGTTTAGAATGTTTGAGCCGGTAACCGGTAAGCCGGCCAATGTTTTTTCTAGTTACGATGGTGTGGATGCCGGTCTTACGGTAGCTACCCAGCAAAGTGTTTCCAAAGATGCTTCCAAACTGGCAAGGCGATATATACAGGACCAGGTTAACGAGCCCCTGATCTTTTTGGGTTATGCCGAAAAGGAATTTCTGATCGCCGAAGCCATTGTTCGAAATTGGATCACGGGGGGCGGAACGGCAGAAGAACATTACAACAATGGCATTACGGCATCCATGAAATTTTATAATGTAGGTGATGCCGACATCGCCTCTTACTTGCAACAACCCCTGGTAAAATGGGATGAAACCAGGGCAATTGAGCAAATTATCACCCAAAAATATATAGCCTCTTTCCTGAACTCCGGTTGGGAACCCTTTTTTGAACAACGAAGAACAGGCTTTCCGTCCTTTGCTGTCGGTCCGGGAACCGGCAATGGCGGGGCTGTTCCGAAAAGATGGCTTTATCCGCAAAGCGAATACATTTATAACAAAGAAAATTTGGAGGCCGCAATCCGGCGACAGTTTCCGGGAGGCGATAATATCAATGGACAAATGTGGGTGCTGCAATAGCAAGTAAGAGGGTTATCAAAGACAAGCTTATGGTTGGGTTTAAAGAACAGATAATGTTTTATCATCATCAAAAGCAGGCCAGCATTTCCCTTGATCAAAAATAAACCTAATGGATCTGACCCTATTCGATAGTGGCAACAACAATAGAAATATATTTCTTATCTAAATAATTATCATGATGCGATTACTCCTTCTTTTTTGTGCTTTTTTTTCTGGCTTTTTGTTAAGGGCGCAGCCTAATACAAAAAAAGCAGTGTTTATTATCCTGGATGGCATATCGGCCGATGTAATGGAAAAGTTGAATCCTCCCAATCTGGCGGCAATAGCCAGGGAAGGAGGGTATGCCAGGGCAAGCGTAGGTGGCGAAAAAGAAGGCTACTCGCAAACGCCTACTATTTCTGCTGTGGGTTATAACAGTGTCCTTACGGGCACCTGGGTGAATAAGCATAACGTGTGGGATAACAACATAAAGGCACCCAATTATCACTACAAGAACATTTTTCGGTTGCTGAAAGAACAATACCCTCAAAAAAAGATTGGCTTGTTTTCTTCGTGGCTGGATAACCGGACCAAGTTGATTGGAGAGGGCCTGGATGCTGCCGGCAACATTCGGTTTGATTACCATTTTGATGGATTGGAACATGATACCATCAATTATCCGCACGACAAGGAACGTTTGTACATGCACCAGATTGATGAGAAAGTAGTGGACAATGCTGCACAAACCATTCGTCAACAGGCTCCCGATCTTTCCTGGGTTTACCTGGAATATACCGACGATATGGGACACCTGTTTGGCGATAGTCCGCAGTTTTACCAGGCCGTCGGGTACGCCGATGATCAGGTAGGTCGTATTTGGCAAGCTATCCAATACAGAAAGCAGCAGTTTAACGAAGATTGGCTGATTGTGGTAACCACCGATCATGGCCGGGATGCAAAAACTGGTAAGGGGCATGGAGGACAATCAGAGCGGGAGCGATTGGGCTGGATCTATACCAATGCCAAAGACCTCAATAGTTATTTTAAGAATAACCAAGCCTCCATTGTAGATGTGATGCCCACCATTGCGCGTTTTATGAACATCAGTTTACCGGAAGAAACTGCCAGGGAAGTAGATGGAGTTCCACTGATTGGTAAAATCTCCCTCACCCAACTGATTGCAGACTACAGCAATGGCAAACTCCAATTAAGATGGAAAGCCCATGAAAAAAGGGGAAAGGTGAAAATAGAGCTGGCGACAACCAACCAGTTTAAAACAGGAGGTAGGGATACCTATCAATTTATCAAAGAAGTGCCCCTTTCTGCCGGACAGGCTATCATAAACCTGTCAGCCGAACCATCCCAATTCTACAAACTGGTTTTGCATGGACCGAATAATTCGGTCAGCCGCTGGATCGTTAACGAGAGCACAGCAGAATCAAGGGTAAAATAGCGCAACCGGTTAATAGATATATAACTATTTTACTCAATATTCGCTCCATAAACCTTGACGTCTTACTAACAGTATAGCATAAACATTTGCAATGACTGCAAACAGCTGCCAGAAACAAAATCAATGAAGATAAAGATACTAACGTCATGTAGAGGGGAAGCCCACACTATGATCCACCTTGGGACAGTTTATAAGATACTTGATGGATAATATCCGGTGTGATACAGGCCGTTTTGAAGCATTTATAGAGTTCTTGGACAAAGAGTGTATGCGCCGGTTGAAACTGACCACTGTTCGCCGGAAGAAGCTGACTAGGTTTGGCCGGCGCAATCTGACCACCTGAGCAAGGAGAAAAAAGTTCATGCTGTAGAGGTAGTCTTTCTGTTAGTTTTCAGAGAAAACCAACAGGGATGGCGAATAAACTGATCAGCATGAGTAAAATCAGACAAATCCTTCAACTACATCATCAAGGCTGCAGCAAGCTGCAAGTTGCCCTTCAGACAGGCATCTCCTGCAATACCCTCAAGAAGTATTTAAAAGCCTTCAGTGATAGCAGTCTAACCTTTGAGGAGATCAGCACGCTCAGCGATAAAGACCTCGAGGACCTATTTGTAAACGGGAAGTGAGCTTACCGTAAAGACTAAGTAACGTGCTGATGATAGCAAGAAAATCAACAGGGCACTACATTCATTTCCCTGGAAAGAAACAGAGAGTTATTTAATAAGTGCCATTGCTTTTTTCATTGAAGAAAAAAGCCACTGGTGTACAGCATAATCTCTCCTTTTTTTAAGAAGAAGCCTTCTCCAAAACATATAATTTTTTCACGTAAAGGGGAAAGATGTTTAAGTAGCAAAGGCTGGCATTCCTTCTTCGCGCCTTTTTTCTCTGCTCCTTTGGGTGAAAGGAATTTGTGAGACCGGTTCTAGAAAAATATTACAGCCGTAACAAGTTATCAGGAAACTTTTGATCAGAAGAGAAATTAAATAGTGATTTTAAGAAGGAACAAAAATTCATGAAAAATAGATATATTTAAATTATTGTTGATTTGTATTGGTTTTAATGCCGTTGATCGTAAACTGTTTTAAAAACCCATAGGGCTAAAAGGGGTGGAAGTTGGGCAGGGGTCGATCAGTGGAGTGAAGAGAACAGCATAAATCGACAGCCTTCCTGGTAAGATACAATCAGTTAACATGAAACCTATATCCCTCATTGTAGTCCTCGCCTGTATTGTAATTTTCATTAGTTGTGACGCACGTTCAGAAAAGGCGGCTTCACCATCCGGTAACAACCCCGCTCCGGCATTTTCCATCCAACGGGGCACCAACATAGCGCACTGGCTTTCTCAAAGCAAAAACCGGGGCCAGGAACGTGCCCGGTTCTTTACCCGAGAAGATGTGAATTTTATTCGATCCGCCGGGTTTGACCACATCCGTCTGCCGGTGGATGAAGAGCAGTTGTGGGACAGCACCGGCAAGAGGGAAGCGGAGGCATTCCGGTTGCTCGATAGTTGTATGACCTGGGTGCACGAGGCCGGGCTTAAAATAGTGCTGGATCTGCACATTATCCGCTCTCACTATTTCAATGCAGCGGAGAATCCTTTATGGACCAAACGCGAAGAACAGGACAAGCTGATCTGGCTCTGGAAAGACCTGTCCCAGGCGGTAAAAAAATGGCCCAGCAGCATGCTGGCCTATGAGTTCATGAACGAGCCGGTGGCCGAGGAGAACGAGCAGTGGAACGTATTGCTGGCCCGGGTGGCAGATTCAATCAGAAGCTGGGAGCGGGAAAGAACCCTCGTGATTGGTTCTAACCGGTGGCAGTCGGTGAATACTTTTGACCAGTTGAAAGTGCCTGCCGGTGATAAAAACATCCTGTTGAGTTTTCACTTTTATGAACCTTTTCATCTCACACATTACGGTGCTTCCTGGACCCATTTAAAGGATTTTAAGGGACAGGTGCAATACCCCGGGCAGGTGGTAGTGAATGGCAAAACAACTGAGGAAAAGCGGGTGTATAACCGCGATACCCTGGAGCGCATGATGTCAAAAGCCTTCCATTTGGCAGATAGCCTGGGACTTCCCTTGTACTGCGGGGAGTTTGGCGTTATAGACGGGGCACCTGAAACAGCAAAGGTGGCGTGGTACCGCGATATGGTAGCTATTTTTGAGAAACATCAGGTGGCTTATGCCAACTGGAACTTTAAAGCCGGTTCATTTGGCATTGTGGATGCACAAATGAAACCCAATACTACATTGATCAATATAGTCACCGGGAAAGAAAGGCGTCAGTTATAAATAGTGGAAGCTGGCCGGATAAAGGCGTATTAAAATGGTTCATAAACCAATTTCAGTTGGAGCGTGGCTTTTTGAAAAACCCTGATTAGAGCTAAAGACTGCTCTTCGCTAGAGTCATATGTATTGTTTTCATACAATCTGGGCCAATATGTTCTGGGATGAATCTAAAAATTTGGTCAGTAACGGTAATGAAGGGCTTATTAGAAAAATCATGAGAACATATTTGTTTGTTCTCCTGACAACACAGAGAACCAGTTTTCCCTGAATTAGCTAACTGTTCCCAATTAGAATTGAATCACTCAATAAATAGGCCTTTATCGACTATCAAGTTTTTGTTTATTGCTCCAATTCTTTATTCCCTTTTCAATGGTAAAAGCAATGGCTGCAGGCTGGTATAACGGACCGTTGTAATAGAGAAACCAAGTGAAGAATATTGGGGATGCAAAGCAATTCTAAAGTCACAGCAACTGATATCAACCTATTCAGCACAGTAGTATGGTGTTTTTAAGACGTAAACATTTCTTTATTAAAAGTAAAAATACATATATTAATTTTATATATATAAATGTGCTCATGAAGCGCTATACCATCATTGCTCTTTTGCTTGCTTCATGTCTTTCAGTAACAGCGCAATGATATGAGATTAAGATCAATTTTAAGCCGCTGAAAAATCAGTATGTTTATGTGGCTCATTACTATGGGCCAGCAGCTATTGATTGTTGATTCAGTTTTGCTGAATGACAGGAGCGAAGGAGTGTTCAGGTGTTTTGTGTATTGCTGCTTTTATCAGTACCGGGCATTAAAAAGGTAAAATGGTAGCCAGGTATCCATTTTCTTTCCTGGAGGACTTTATGACAGTGGTGTGGCTGACGTCCGGTGTATGAGCACACCGGTACTGCACAAACAGAAATTGTAAATGGCAGTTAACAGCGGGAGTCTTCCTATTTGTTCCGAATTCTTTTGTAAATTGGTGATTATGCTTTCGCCCCAATTTACACCTTTTCCTGAGTTGAAGACTGACCGGCTACTACTCCGTCAAATGACACTGGCCGATGCTGCCCGTGTGCAGCAATTGCGCTCCAATGAAGAGGTGATGAAATATATCAACCGCCCCTTAACCCGCACCAATGAAGAGGCGGAAAGCTGGATTAGCATTATCATTGAGGCGTTGGCAAAGAACGAGGGCATTACCTGGTGCCTTTGTTTAAAGGAAACCCCAAATGAACATATAGGCAGCATTGGGCTTTGGCGGATAGAAAAAGAAAATTACCGGGCAGAGATCGGTTATATGCTGGAGCCAACACTTCAGGGCAAAGGACTCATGTACGAGACCCTGCAGAAGGTACTGGAATATGGTTTTGGGGAGCTACAGCTCCATTCCATTGAGGCGAGGATAGACCCCAGAAATACAGCCTCCTCCGCGCTGCTGCGAAAAGCGGGCTTTGTACAAGAGGCCTTATTCAGGGAAAATTATTTTCTGCGTGGCCAGTTTGCCGATACGGCTGTTTACTCCATCCTGACGCCCTTCAGAGAAGAAGTGAGCCAGGAAGAGCAGGCGCAGGAACGTGGTGTGGCTCCCTAGGAAAGTCCAGCTGCCATTAACTTCCAGGCAGTCATGTTACCTTGCCTAATCCATCTAATAAAAGGGAAGCAAAGATGTTTACGACATCATCATTTTTTGAGTTACCTGTTCCCCTTAGTAAATTATCCTTTTTAAGTCGACGGTATCTTGATCTTCCTGATTTTTGCGTTTGGTGCAGTTCCTACGCCTGCAAGGCCTTTTAATTGATTGCATGGTCTTTTGAATTCAATACAGGATCCGTTTCCCTGAAAACAAAAAAAATGTTTTTCTTTTAATTTTCCATGCCCTCTAAATGGCCCTTTACCCGGTGCTGAGCCCTGCCTAGGAAACTATGGCTGCCGCCTTCCGTTGGCCCTTGCAGACGGGACGGGTTTTTGCTTCGTCTCAGTAGGCGTTGCACATCGGTTTTGATCTGGAAATAGTTGACCATGACCATTTCTGGACTAACTTCCCGCACCTTGGGTAGATCCGCGAATGGGTGTTCCCTTCCTTTTCCCCCACCCAGATTTTCGCCATGAAACATCTTGCGCCGGATCTTTTGGTGCGGGGCATCGGCCACCAGGTCCACGAACTTCCCCGAACTCTAAGACGCCATGCGGGAAGGGAGCAGGGCCGCTTCCATCTGGCGGGAGTGGTTAATGGAGGTGTCGGTGTGGTGCACGGACAGGCTTTACCGCTCCTGCATTACTTTTCCAAAACGCTTCGACAGCAATTTGGCGTTTCCCCCGTCACTTGCCCGGAGAGGATGTTGCCGGTGATATTCATGATCATCTTGGCCTGCTTGCGCCCGTAGTCTTTTTTCAGCTGGCTGAATTCCTGCATGCCTAAAGTAGTGGCCACCTTGTTGGACCGGGCCGTGGCCATGAGTGTATCCATTTGGTTGAAAAAGATGGTGGAAAACTCGTCAAATACCAAACTGCAGGGCAGCCGGTCTTTTGGGTTCACCAGCTGCACCATCCGTGCCATGTAGAGCGAGAGCACCGCGCCATAGACCTGCTATTTGTCGGGGTTGTTGCCCATACACAGCACCTTCGGTGCTGCTGCACTGTTGAGATCGAGGGCAAAGTCGTTACCGGAAAGCATCCAGTAGAGCTGGGGCGAGGACAGGCGCTCCAGACCGATCTTGGCCGAACCCACCTGGCCTTCCAGCTGCTCCATCGCATCGTTTTCGTAAGCGGTGATTTACAAGCGCCTTGAAAAATAGTAAGGCAGCAATGGTGGGAGGCTTATTTTTGGAGTGGCACAGGTAGGGGTGCCTCTACACGGCAATGAAACTACTGCTGAAGGCAGTGACCACCGGCATGGACTGCAGGCGTTGGGTACCCTCAGGTAGGCCGTAAAGAGCGGTTTATGACTATAAAGCTACCTACCCTTTAAAGTGCAGGGTGGAACAATATCTTTAGAACCGCAGACACTTTTTGGCACCCTCTGCCGTTGGTGGTAGCTTAGGTAAACCTTGATATGACTCAAAAAATATCCAAAAAAGTTATAGCTTTATTATCAACCATCATAGAGCTTTATCCAAGCATATATTTTTTTATTGATCGGAATTTCGGGTTATGAAGTTCAAGGTCTGATGAGTTATTGACCAATGCTGTTTGGAACTTTGGCTTTTATACGCACATCAATTGAGGAGGCGTTGCTTTATTAATCGGCTGGCTACAGTTCAATTCGAAGCGCAGGATGCAAAATCTTTCTATTCATAGAACAATCGGGAAAATATACATCTGCTGTGTGCTCACCAGTTCATTAGCCAGCATAAGAATAGGCTTTTTTGCAACGGGAGGATGGTTTACGGCTACTGGTTTTTTTTGTTTAGGCGTTATTTAATTTATGACCACGCTAATAGCTTACCTAAAAATCAAGAACAGGCGTGTTGAACAACACCGAAGGTTAATGATTTATAGTTATGCTGCCTGTTTCGCTGCCGTAACGCTAAGAATTTGGCTGCCTCTATTGATAATGATCTATGGAGATTTTAAAACCGCTTATTCCATTGTCGCATGGTTGTGCTGGGTTCCCAGCATATTTGTGGCAGTTCTCCTTGTTAAGCGGCTTGATCCATACCTGGCATAAACTGCCCTCAGCAACAGTATTTGCAAAGGCCGGGCTGGACAATACAACATCTGCAATATACAAGAACAACAGCGGTTCGGACCAGACGTTCAATGTATTCCCTGCCTAAGCAAATACCCAAGCGTTAGCTGAAATCCAGAGAGACGGTTTAACCCATGTCAGTACACTTTATTTTATGACGCTATCTCCAAAAACCAAAAGGAACATTACACACATCATTCCCTTCGGTATGATTTGGTTCATTTTTAGTATTGTTTACACGGTGCTTGAAAAAGGACTTCTGGGCCCTCTTAATTACTACCCTTCAACAGGCAACCCCTACGACTTCCGGATAGCAGTTTTCATTACCCCGCTTTCTGCACTGTTGACCGGCCTGCTTCATGGATCAATACAAGTCTTATACATTAACAATCACTTCCGGAAATTGCGCTTTGGGAAAAGGCTCTTTTATAAATCAGTCATCAGTCTTGCCATTATTTTATTGTTTCTTGTGGTGGTGATTGCACTAGCCAATTACGTGGTATCCGATACCTTTTTTTTTAGTCGTCAGGTGTGGACCATGGTAGGGGCCTTTTTCTTTAACTACACTTTTTTGAGTATTGTTTTGTATATAGCTCTAACCATCCTGGTATCACAGTTTTATGCTGAAATAAGTGAAAAGGTGGGTTGGGGTGTTCTTCAGAATTTTTTTACCGGGAAATACCATACACCGGTGGAGGAGGACAGAATATTCATGTTTTTGGACATGAAATCTTCTACCACCATTGCTGAACATATAGGACACATCCGGTACTTTGACATGCTGAAAGAATATTATGCCGATTTATCAGAGCCGGTGATGAATCATTGCGGAGAAATTTATCAATACGTCGGTGATGAAATAGTGGTTTCGTGGACGCTGAAAAAAGGCTTGCAACAACACAATTGCGTCCGGTGCTTTTTTGCCATGAAAGCAGCCCTGCGCCGGCAAGCCGCGAAATACGGGGAGATTTTCGGCTTGCTGCCTGAATTTAAAGCAGGATTTCATTGCGGCACCGTCACCACCGGTGAAATTGAAGTCCTAAAAAAAGACATCACCTTTACAGGAGATGTTCTGAACACCACTTCCCGGATTCAGGGACTTTGCAACCTGTATCACGTGGACAATTTAATTTCGGGGGAGCTGATCAAAAAACTGGACCTTCATTCCGGATTTCATATCAAAGCACTGGGCGAAAATGAATTAAGAGGAAGAGGTGAAAAAATAGCATTGTTTACCATTCTTTCCTGTTAAAGACAGCTTCCCATGAATATAGAAAAACAAATAGGTGGTTTGCTCATTGCAGGTGCCATCGGTGTGTTGATTCCTTATACAATCCTAACAATAACCTTCGACTATCCGGATATCCTACGGCAAGACACCGCCACGATCCTGACCCAATTTCATAACGGTGGCGGCTCGCTGATTTTAACCTGGTGGGCATTTGCCCTATTGGGTTTGCCTTTGCTGGTGGCTTATGTTCTGATCGGGCAAAAGTTTGAAAACAAACTGACCTTTATCCGATGGGTTACAACACTGGGCGTAATTTCCGGAATGGTTCAAATCATTGGACTTTTGCGTTGGGTGTTTGTGGTGCCGGTGGTCGCCACTAATTATATATTAGCCACGGATGAAAGTACAAAAAATGCCGCCATCGTTTCCTTCCAAACCCTCCATCAATTCGGAGGAGTTTTATTAGGGGAACACATTGGTCAGCTATTTACAATCATCTGGACGATGATGATTTCATACACTTTTATCAAATTAAATTTCTTTGCAAAATGGATCGGCTTGCTGGGAATAGTAGCTGCTGCCATCTACCTGGCCGCACAGATTGAATTGTTGGCAACCGTCATCCCTCAGCTCCCGGCCTGGAATATGGCAGGTTTTATTGGGAGTACGCTTTGGTTGATTTGGCTGCTCATTGTTGGCGTTGGATTTCTGAAAGCTAAACCAGAAAATAGCAAGCTGTTGAATGAAGGTTCAAAGAAACCGGATGTTTAAAAACTCCGACAACATTGGTGGTCATTGCACCACTTGCTTGGAAACTGGTGTTTTCTCCTGCTACCGAGTGGAAGGAGAAGAGAGGCACAATCCTTTTAATGCTAGACAGCCACCCTTTTTTCACAGTCCGCTGATAGCTAAAATGTTGTTCAAACCAGTTAATAACCTGAAACAATGAATGATTTTTATATAGGAATTGTAACCACGCTCGTAGTAATTGGGTTAGTAGAGTTGTTGCGAAATTCCGACAAGCAACTAATAGCTTCCCTGACACTGGTTGGCATCCCATTTATTTATATTGGCTTTTCCTGGAAAGATATTCCGTCACTTATTTTTGCTGTTCTTAGTGCTGGCGTTTTTTTCGCATTAGCATATTTCGGTTATAAAAAGAATTTTATGCTAATTATTATTGGTCTTTTCCTGCACGGGGTTTGGGACATTGTCTTTCCTTTTTTCAGCTCAATGGCTCCTCATGGATACGACATATTCTGCTCAACCATAGACTTTCTTTTGGCGATATATTTTTATTTGAGAATAAAGCCGGTAAAGTCAGTTTAAAAGAAAGAAATCCTTGCAGCTAAAAGAAGCGACTCTTGCACAACTCGGTTCTAGAATTCTGTTTTGACATTATTTGACCTCGTCATTGACACTTGTATTCTCATTAGCCAACAGTCAAAGCCAAAAGGTTTTTTCTTTCCTGATGTAGCATGGAGTGCTACCTCCCAAAAACCAGTTGTGCCAGCAATTTTTGGGTATTTTTAAGGTTCTCACTTGTCCACTTCAGCAGGCGTTTCCCGTTGTAGCAGACACCGGCTATCAGAGCGGCATTGGTTAGCCAGCTGGATGCCGCGAGTGTGCACCCTACGCAGGCCTAAAAAAGTTGAACAGCGTGTCCACCACGGGTTCCTCGGTAGATAGCCAGAGCCGTTTCAGGCACCGGGCTTTTGGTGTTTGCATCTGATCATGCCTCTCTCCCTAGAGCAACCGGTAGTAGGTGGACAAGCGCCTAAATTCTAGTTTCCTTTCCTGAAGTTTTTGATTTGAGAATGCCCTGTGATGACTTAACCATCCTTTTTTACTAATTCTAAAAATGGGAGCAAAACGTCAGGCTGTACCAGCTTACGTCTTTCCTGCAACCGATGTTCCAACCATGATTATCCACCTTATTGGCAATGATATTGACCGCTGTCTACGCATTCAAATTCTTTATTGCCTTAACCGGGCGCTATTGCATTGGTCCAGTTTCTCTAAAACTTGATGGGTTTATAAAAAACCAGCCACTTGAAAATCAAAGTTTTAGTACTTGTTGAACAAAATCAGCCATTTTTCAACAGATGCGCCAGCACCCTTCTTACATGGCATTTTGCTCTTTGGCAACATAGGTAAATTTTCCAGATTCCCATTTTTCTTTTGATTTCAGCAGACAAGCCGGTGCCCGGTTAGCTTTTAATAAGCCAGTAGCCGGCCACAGGCAATGATGGCCATCCAGACGACTATAGAGATCAGGGCGGCGGCCTTGGCACCTGGCGGCGGCATGGTATTTTCCTTGCCAGCGGGAAGGGATGGACGGGT
>JAEWAC010000266.1 GCA_023391895.1 Bacteroidota bacterium | reverse complement strand
AGTTTACCCAGATTGACTGCGAGATGGCCTTTGTAGAGCAGGAAGATATTTTGAACATGTTTGAAGGCATGGTAAAAAGCATTTTCAAACAGGTAAAAGACATAGATTATACCGAAGCGGTTGAACGCATGACGTGGGAAGACGCCATGTGGAACTATGGTATTGACAAGCCCGATATCCGTTTTGGCATGAAGGTAGCCAACCTGAAATCGGCCTTTAATAAAGGCGGCGAATTACCGGCTACCGGTGCACTGATCAACGGTGCCGGTTTTGGCGTGTTTGATCAAGCTGAAACCGTACTGGCCATTGCCGTACCCGGTGCGGCGGAATATACCCGCAAACAGATTGATGAACTAACCGATTGGGTAAAACGTCCGCAGATCGGTATGCAAGGCATGGTTTACATCAAGTGCAATGGGGATGGTACTTTCAAAAGCAGCGTAGACAAGTTTTACAACGAGGAAAAGCTGAAAGCCATTGCTGAGTTTACCCATGCGCAACCGGGCGATCTGATCCTGATATTAGCCGGCGCCGAAGAGCGGACCCGCAAAGCCATCAGCGAACTGCGACTGGAACTGGGAGAACGCCTGGGCCTGCGTAAAAAAGACGAGTTCAAGCTGCTGTGGGTGCTGGACTTTCCGCTGTTTGAATATGCCGAAGAAGAAAACCGCTGGGTAGCCCGTCACCACCCGTTTACCTCACCCAAGCCTGCGCAGATTGACATCATGATCAACAACAGCCCGGTGATAGAAGAGGCGGCCAACTACTTAAAACACCCATATGCCAATATTAAAGCAAACGCGTATGATATGGTGCTGAATGGCAACGAAATTGGCGGCGGCTCCATCCGTATTTATCAGCGGGAGCTGCAGGAAAAAATGTTTGCGGCCCTGGGCATGAGCGAAGAAGAAGCGGCGCACAAATTTGGCTTTTTGCTGGGTGCCTTTGAATACGGTGCGCCACCACATGGCGGTATTGCCTTTGGTTTTGACCGCTTGTGTGCCATCCTGGGTGGCAGCGAAAGCATTCGCGATTTTATTGCCTTCCCCAAAAACAACAGCGGCCGTGATGTGATGCTGGATGCACCGGCTTCGATTGATCAAAAACAACTGGAGGAACTGAATATTCAACTGGACTTAGAGTAGTTTTATTTTCTTTAATCTTAAAAGCCTGTTAGCACTACTAACAGGCTTTTTTTATTGAGCTCTGACCATCAACGACAACAGAAGAATAGGTATCAAAAACTTGCCAAATTGACTGTAAAAAACTGGCGCAATACATGATAGATTACAATTTTGGTGTATCGGTTCAAAACACCTATGAGATCAAGAAATTGATTCAGATTATTTTGAACAAGACTGACTTACAAATCGTAAAATCTTAACATTTTAAAGCACCTTTTTAAGGTGCTTTTTACGTTTTAAGGCATAGGAATTGACCCTTTTAAGCACTTATGAAAATGCTATTAGCACTCCTATTATCTATGTCAATTTTTACAGCCTGTCAGCGCACCGAAGGAAGCGTGCCTGTCAATCATACACCCTCTTTACCCGCTAAGACTTACCTGAATGTATCTTATGGCAAAGACTCCCTGCAAAAAATGGATGTGTACCTGCCGGCCAACCGCACAGACAGTACCAAAGTATTGGTGCTGATTCATGGCGGCGGCTGGATGGGTGGCGACAAGTCAGAGTTTGCCGCGGCTATACCCGCATTACAGGAAAAACTGCCGCAATACGCCATATTCAACATTAATTACCGGCTGGCCAACCAGCTAACCAATCATTTTCCTACGCAGGAAAACGATGTACAGGCAGCCCTGCAATTTATCACTGGCAAGGCCGGCGAATACCAGACTTCAAAAGAGGTAGTGCTGCTGGGTGCCTCCGCGGGTGCCCACCTGGCGTTGCTGCAAGCTTACAAGCACACCGATCCGGTAGTACCTCGGGCCATAATTTCATTCTTTGGGCCTACCGATATGGCAGAGATCTACAACCGCCAGAGCAATGCTTACTACAAAATGGGATTGCAGTTGCTGATCGGTGGCACTCCTGATACAAAGCCTGCGGTGTTCAAACAGGCCAGCCCTATCAACTTTGTCAGCAAGCAAAGTCCGCCTACGCTGCTGCTGCATGGCGGCGCCGACGGACTGGTGCCCCTTTCCCATTCTAAAGAACTGAAGAAAAAACTGGAAAGTGTGCATGTACCGGCCGAACTGGTGGTATATCCAAAAGAAGGTCATGGCTGGTATGGCGCCAACTTAACCGACTCTTACAATCGCGTGGAGCAGTTTTTAAATACCCATGTGAAATAAAGTTTTAAAAACCCATATACAGCTGCAAGGTGCTAAACCTTGCAGCTTTTTTTTGCCCAATAGCGTTGATGCAGTTCAACGGAGCGTCGCAAGCAAAGCTTCATCAGGGCGGCAGAGCGGGTCACCGAAAAATCTCTTTCGCTTTCATTGCCGTTTCTTTACTTAATTTGAAGCATGGATCGGTCAAAACCTTTGGCAGAGCGGATGCGTCCGCAGTCGCTGAGCGACCTGGTGGGACAGGAACACCTGGTGGGAAAAGGCAGCATTTTACGTACGGCTATCGAGGGTGGCAAAATACCTTCCATGATTTTGTGGGGCCCACCCGGCACCGGCAAAACCACGCTCGCTAATATCATCGCCAACACCCTGCAGGTTCCTTTTTTCACCTTGAGTGCCATCAGTGCCGGAGTAAAAGAAGTGCGGGAAGTGATTGCGCAGGCGCAAAAAACAAGGGGCGCCATTTTGTTTATAGACGAGATTCACCGCTTCAATAAAGGGCAACAGGATGCCCTGCTGGGTGCTGTGGAAAAAGGAACAATTACACTGATTGGTGCTACTACCGAAAACCCTTCATTTGAAGTCAACAGCGCCTTGCTGAGCCGCTGTCAGGTATACGTTTTAAAAGCGCTGGATGAAAAAGACCTGGTGCAACTGCTTCAAAATGCCATAGAAAAGGACGATTACCTCCAAACCAAAAACATACAACTGCAGGAAACCGAAGCCTTGCTGACCATATCGGGCGGCGATGCCCGCAAGCTGTTGAACCTGCTGGAGTTGGTGGTGGATGCACTCTCCGGCGAAGACGAAATAGTGATTACAGACGAGAAAGTAATGCAAATTGCCCAGCAGCGCATTGCCCTGTACGACAAAAGCGGCGAGCAGCATTACGATATTATTTCGGCTTTCATCAAGTCCATGCGAGGCTCTGATCCCAATGGAGCTATCTATTGGCTGGCCCGCATGGTGGAAGGTGGTGAAGACGTCAAGTTCATTGCCCGCCGCATGGTCATATTTTCCAGTGAAGATATTGGCAATGCCAACCCCAATGCGTTGCTGCTGGCCAATGCCACTTTTGAAGCCGTGAATAAAATCGGTTATCCCGAAGCCCGCATTATACTGGCGCAGTGTGCCACTTACCTGGCTTCTTCTCCTAAAAGTAATGCCTCTTATGTGGCTATTGGAAAAGCGTTGGACGTGGTGCAAAAGTATGGCGACCTGCCCGTGCCTTTGCACATCCGCAATGCCCCTACCGGCCTGATGAAAAATATGGGTTATGGAAAGAATTACAAATATGCCCATGATTACGAAAAAAATTTTACCGAACAGGAGTTTCTACCCGATGCCATAGCCGGCACCACGTTTTACGAACCCGGGAAAAATCCCCGCGAAGAAGAGTTGCGCAAATACCTGCGTAACCTTTGGAAAAACAAATACAACTATTAATTACCCTATAACTTTTTAAAGCTTACACGACTACATTCCACATTATGAAAAGAATTTTATTCGCCTCCCTAAGTTTACTTTTTATTCAATCTTCATTTGCCCAAACCATCATCAACCGCGATGCAGCCATTGAGCAGATGGTAAAAGAAGTTTCTGCCGATTCTTTAAAAGCCTATATCGACAAACTGGTTTCCTTTGGCACCCGCCATACGCTGAGTTCCACTACCGATAAAAAGAAGGGTATTGGCGCCGCCAGGGAATGGGTGGTACAAAAGTTCAAAGAGTTTGGCAAAGCCAGCAATGGCAGGCTAACCGCTTATGTAGACACCACAACCCTGCAGCCCGATGGCCGCCGCATAGATAAACCCACCAACCTGGGCAATGCCATGGCCATTTTAAAAGGTACCGACCCGAATGATGATCGCATTTACATCATCAGCGGGCACCTGGACAGCCGGGTTACGGATGTCATGAACCGTACCGCCGATGCACCCGGCGCCAATGACGACGGCAGCGGCGTGGCCGGCCTGATGGAATGTGCCCGCATTTTGAGCAAGCACTCTTTTCCGGCTACCATCATCTTTGTTGCGTTGAGCGGAGAAGAGCAAGGCCTGCTGGGTGCCGGCTACCTTGCCGAACAGGCGAGGCAAAAAGGCTGGAATGTTGACGCCGTATTGAACAACGATATGATCGGCAGCAACCACAGCAACGAAACCAATATCATTGACAATACACGGGTACGGGTTTTCAGTGAAGGTTTGCCGGCTTTTGAACTGGAGAAAAAAGCCGCCGGCATCCGCAGCATGGGCCTGGAAAACGATGGCAGCTCCCGCCAACTGGCCCGTTATGTAAAAGAAATTAGCGAACGCTATGTTGACAACCTGGAAGTGGTAATGATCTATCGCAATGACCGCTTTCTGCGGGGCGGCGACCATACGCCTTTTGTGCAAAAAGGTTTTGCCGCCATACGCATTACCGAAATGAATGAAAACTACAACCACCAGCACCAGGACCTGCGCACCGAAAATGGCGTGGTATATGGGGATTTAAAGGAGTTTATGGACTTTGAGTACTTACGTAAAAACACGGCCCTGAACCTGGCCACACTAGCCAATATAGCCAAAGCGCCTTCGGTACCCCAAGACGTAAAAATGGATGTAAAAAACCTGACCAACTCCACCACTTTAAGCTGGAAAGCACCCAAAAGCGGCCGCGTAAGAGGTTATTATGTACTGATCCGCGAAACCACAGCCCCCGTATGGCAAAAGAAGATCTTTACGCCAGAACCCAATGCGGTGATTCCTTATTCAAAAGACAATTACTTTTTTGCCGTGCAGGCTGTGAACGAAGCCGGCAATGAAGGTTTGCCGGTCGTTCCAGCGGCTGGTCGTTAAATTTGCGCTATGCAAATTCAATGGC
>JAEWAC010000265.1 GCA_023391895.1 Bacteroidota bacterium | reverse complement strand
GCGCCGATAAACAGGTCCAGGTCCCCATCTTTATCGGCATCAAAAAACAGAACAGCCGTTTCTTCAAAACCTTTTTGGGCCGCAAAAGCGCTTTGTTCTTTTTTTAAAAAACCACTGGCTGTTTGCAAATACAATTGCCCGCTTTGGGCCGCGGTACCACTGATGTATACATCTTCCAGTCCATCGCCGTTGACGTCACCATAGGCTGCTTTGGGTCCTTGCCGGGACAACATGATGGGCAGGCCTCTTTCATAATAAAAGTCTACGTACTCATCTTCCACATGCTTGTCAAAAAGGGACTGCATGGGTTGCAGCAGGGGCTCTGCCGGCATCGGTGTTGCTGCCGGTTTATAACTGTTTTCTCCCTGTTGTATCTGGTGTACTTTGTTGATGGCTGGCTGGTCTAGCCGGGTGATAGTGTGGTCCGGCCAAATGATTAAAAGGGAATCCACGGCTTTATTGCCCAGGCCAATAAGGGTTTTGTAATCAATGGATGATTGAAAGCCCCGGCTGGGAATAATTTCGCGTGTAATAACCTGGTCGCCCTGGTAAACCTTAATGGTACTGCCCACGGCAAAGGTGTTTGGGCCTTTTCCTTTCAGCAGTACGCCAATGTAGTTGGGATGTGTGGTTTCCTGGTTGTTGTTTTTATAAATAAAGGCTTTTTGATTTACGTTGTTCACCACCAGATCCAGGTCGCCATCACCGTCCAGGTCGGCATAGGCGGCACCATTGGAAAAAGAAGGCTCGGCCAGGCCCCAGTCAGCGGTCACATCCGAAAACTTCAGGTTGCCGCCGTTTCTGAAAGCTTTATTGGGTATGGGGTGGGAGGGCATTTTATTAATAACGGCATCCACCTCTTCTTTTTTGCCGGTCATGACCATTTTCTGCATCACGTCGTTAGCAAAGAAGTCAATAAAATCCTGGTCGGTCACGTCGTGATAGATACCATTGCAGACGTATATATCCAAAAAGCCGTCGCCGTCGGCATCAAACATCAGCCCGCCCCAACTCCAGTCGGTAGCGGCCACGCCACTATAAAAAGCAATGTCGGAAAACCGGCCGTTTTGGTTATTCAGCTGTAGGGTGTTTTGCATAAACTGGTGGTAAAAGCCTTGTTGTACTTTCAGCCGGTACACGTCGTAATTATCAAAGGTGGTGGTGGTTTTCATGCGGTAGTCGTCGCCGGGCAGCATATCGGTGGTGAAGATGTCGGGATAGCCATCGTTGTTGATGTCGCCCATGTCGGCACCCATAGAAGCCAGGCTGGTATGCTGCATCCACTGCTCCAGTTCTTCTTTGTAGGTGCCGTTCTTTTGGTTGATGTATAAGTAGTCCCGTTCAAAAAAGTCGTTGGAAATATAAATGTCGGGGTAGTTGTCGTTGTTCACATCGCCCACCGTTACCCCCAGGCCAAAACCAATCAGGCTGCCGTAGATGCCGGCCTGCTCACTTACGTCGGTAAACTTTCCGCCGTTGTTTTGCAGCAGGCGGTCGCCGCCGCCTTTCAAAAAGTCGGCCACCGGCCAGTCTTTGGCCCTCAGGTCTCTTTTGTTGGCATAGTTAAGGGTGTTAACGGGTAAAAAGCTGTTGTTTAAAATATAGCAATCCAGGTCGCCGTCTGCGTCGTAATCAAAAAAGGCGGCATGGGTGGTATAGCCGCTGTCGTCCAGCCCGTAGGCTTTGGCTTGTTCGGTAAAAGTAAGATCGCCGTTATTGATGTAGAGCTCGTTTTCCTGGCCGATGCCTTTTTGAAAACCGGCATAGCACACATAAATATCCAGCAGGCCATCACTGTTGATATCGGCCATGACCACGCCGGTACCCCATTTTCCCTGGTTGATGAAGCCGGCCTTATCGGTAATGTCTTCAAACTGGAAGGAACCTTTGTTGAGGTAAAGTTTGTTGCTGCCCATATTGGCGGTTAAAAAAACGTCGGGCAATCCGTCGTTGTTGATGTCGCCTATGGCTACCCCACCGCCATTGTAATAATTGCGGTAGGTAAATATGTTGAAGTCTTTGGTGTTGTGAATGTTGTTGGAAAACTCAATGCCGGTCTGCTCCATCAGTTGAAACAGGGGCGGAGAAGCGGGCTTCTGGCTACAGGCAAGCAATAATACCAATAGCACTACCAGTAAGTAGTGATTCTTAATCATGATGGCTTTCTAAAAAGAAAAGGTCATTATAAAAATGACCTTTTCTATACGTAAATATAAAGGAAAATGTATTTAGTAACCCGGGTTTTGCTCCAGGTTCGGATTCGCTGCTAAAGATCTTGCAGGAATAGGGAACAACAGGTTTTTAGGATTGCCTGAAGGCTTATGTTGCCAGGGTTCCAAAAATTTGCCAAAGCGTATCAGATCTTGTCTTCTCCAGCCTTCCCAATACAACTCGCGGCCTCTTTCTTCCAAAAGCTGGTCTAAATTTACTGAGTTCAATGTGCCAATGCCTGCTCTCTTACGTACTTCATTAACCAGTGGCAATGCATCTGCGGCTCTATTGGATCTAAGGAGTGCTTCTGCTTTCATTAGTAATACGTCTGCTAGCCTAAAGATGACGAAGTCGTTATCTACATTATCACCAGAGTTGAAGTCTGGCGGATATTTTACTACCCGGATTCCTGTCACTTCTAGGTTTTTACCAGTCTCAACCAGGTTTACTTCTCTTGTAAAGGCCAGAGGAGCGCCGGTCCTGTCTTTCAGAGCTTCGCCCGATGCGTTATATTGCTGGCCAAGTAAAAAGCCAACCTTTAATCCTGATCTGTCCGTTACACCTGGATAATCTCCACCTACTCGTTTGTCATCGGGTGAAAACTTGTCGTAGAACTCTGAAAGAGTGGTAAAGCCATTCCAACCTCCACCGGCAATTGGGGAATTGTAGTGCAGCGTGCTGTACCAATGAAAACGTACGTTTCCTGCTTGGTCGCCACCCCGATTTTCTAAAGTCCATATGTTTTCTTTTGACAGCGCGTCATTTTTTGGCGCAAAATTGTCGAAGAAGTTTTCAGTAAGCGAATATTTATTGCTGTTAATAATTTCATTGGCTAGTGAAATTACTTTGTTCATATCGGCCGCATCAAATGCTGGCGATTGGCGGTTGGCGTATACACCTTTATTCAGGTACAGCTTCATCAGCAATGCTTTTGCTGCATCCTTATTGGCTTTATTTGCAGGACCATCCGGCAAGTTAGGCAATGCTGCCTCAATTTCGCTTATGATGTAATTCAAAGCATCAGTGCCTTTACGTACTTTAGGTACCTCGTAAGGATCACCTGTATTTTCACGGTAAGGCACTTGGTCCCAACCATCCAGCCAAGCAAAGCTGGCATAAGCTCTTAGGAATCTTCCTTCTGCTGCTGCTCCTGTTGGCGGATTAAAGCGAAGCAGATCAGTTGCTGCAAATACAACACGTCCAATATCGCGATAAGTGTCAGATAAAAAACCATGGTTGGCGTCCCACTGGTGGGTGTGTAACACGCGCCAAACGCCGTTGTCATCCCAGTCACCTCCTCTTGTTGGACCTAAGGTCTCATCCGAAGTATGTTCCTGAGCGGCCCACCACCTGGATTGATCCTGGAAGGGGCCACGCATGGCGTCATAGGTTGATTTTAAAAGAGCGGAAACATCAGGGTTGCTGCCGCCAAACAGGCTTTGTGCTTCTTCGCCGCTTAACCGTCCATTTAGTTTTTCGTCAAGTTTAGTACAACTGAAAAAACTAATGCTTAGTAATGCGTATACCGGAATATTTTTAAGTCTCATGATTTGTTTAGTTTCAATTAAAATGAAAAGTTTAATCCTACCGTAACAGTCCTGGGTGTTGGATAAGGAGTGTACTCAATACCAAAAGAAGGAATGCCATTGAACCCTTTGTCCGTGTTGATTTCAGGGTCAAAACCAGAATAGTTGGTAATTACAAACAAGTTCTGGCCTGTTACATAAACGCTGGCATTTTTGATTATACTTCCTACATTGCCCAGCCTGTAGCTTAAAGTGGCATTGTTCAGCTTCAGATAATCGCCCTTTTCCAGATAACGGGATGAGGCCGCTACCGGGTTTGCGGTTCCTTCACCCAATGCAAGTGCATCTGCATATACTTGTTTACCAATATTACGTTTACCCAGATTGCTGATACCTAATACGGCATTGGCTGTGTTGTTGTAGATCTGATGGCCAAATGCGCCGTTCATGGCTACTTCTAAAGTTAAATTTTTATAGCTAGCCCGTGTGGTAATACCCAAAAGAACATCGGGGTTGGGATCTCCTGCAAAAAACTTTTCTTCGCCACCTTCATAGGTAGAAATACCTGTTGCTTTATCAATTCCTGTAAAACGTTTCAGGTAAAACACATTTAAAGGCTGATTGTTAACAATAAGCTGTCCTCTTACACCCGACAATCCCTGGCCTGAGATTTCGCCGGTTTCAACTACGCTTTGTCCAAAGTTTTTTACTCTGTTTTTCAGGAAAGAAGCATTTACACCAAAGTCCCAGTTCCAATCGTTAGCCTGTACAATAGAAGTGTTCAGGGCAATTTCCACACCTTTGTTCTCAACATCCGCATCAAGGTTTTTCCATTGAATGGCACCAGAGGGTGAAACAGGGTCTGCAGCATCAGATGCAAACAAAAGGTTTTCTGTGGTGCGTGTAAAATATTCAATGGTACCGGATATGCGGTTTTTCAAAATAGTAAAATCAAGAGCTGCATTGGTCGTGGTTACGCTTTCCCATTGAAGGCTGGGATTGGCAATTTGAACTTGTCTGAATGTGCCTTGCCCTGCTTCCCAGGTTTCCTGTGATGCACCTGCCGGAAACTCCTGGTTACCTGTTTTGCCCCAGCCTAGTCTTAATTTAAGGTTGCTGGCAAAGTCGTTTTTAAAGAACTCCTCATTACCGATGTTCCAAGCAGCTGCAAAGGAAGGAAAATAGCCATAACGGTTTTCTTTACCGAATTTGCTAGAGCCATCTGCCCGTAGCGTAGCAGTTAACAGGTATTTATCCAGATAGTTTACGGTAGCGCGTCCGAACACAGATTGAAGTTCAGTTGTAGGGTCTGCAAAAGTGTTCATGCTACGGTCGCCACTGGCAGGGTACTGCAGTAAGCGATAGTAAGGCAGCGAAGTATTGGGGAATCTTCTTCCTTGCATGCTGCTACCGCTGTTGTCGCCTTTCAAATACTCATACCCGATCACTGAATTCAGGGTCAGCGCATTTGAAAACTCTTTATTATAGCTTAAGGTGTGAGTGAACTGCTGAGATAACAGTTCGTTGTTGCCTATGTTGGCCTGGCCACCTGTGCCGCCGGGGCTGGCCTGAATTTCTCCCAGGTTGATAAAGCTGGAAATATAAGACTGGCGCAGACCAGTACCATAGTTTACGCTGTACAGGAAGCGGTATTCCAGTTCATTGGTAAATTTATAGCCTGGGGAGATGCTGGCTAAAATGGTGGTCAGCCGGGTTCTGTCGTTATAAGCTTCGCTTAGAGCCAGCGGATTGATCTGGTCGCCGCCTTGGTCTACATTCAGCGAACCGTCTGGTTTGCGAAGCGGCCTGGTTGGGTTCCATTGCAACGCCTGGCCAATCATGCTGCCTTTGGCACCTGCATTGTTGGAGATAGGCGCCACGTTCTCGCGGGTTTGCGATGTAATCAGGTTTACATCCAGCAACAGTTTTTTGCTTTCCAGGAATTTAAAGCTACTGCTTAAATTGGCTGTATATTTTTTAAAATCAGTTTTGCGGATAATACCTTCCTGGTCTAAATAGCCCAGAGAAAACCGATAGCGGCCCACATCATTTCCACCAGATACGGCAACGCTATGGTTTTGGGTTAATCCTTTCTGCAGAATGGAACCCAGGGCATCTACATTATCGCCATAATTGGCGGAGGCTGCTGCATCAAAATCTTTGAGCGCCTGACGGTACTCGTTACCATCTAAAACCTCCAGTCTTTTTAAAATACTGCTAACGCCTAAACTGGTGCTAAAATCAATTTTAGGTGCACCGGTCTGGCCTTTTTTGGTTGTAATAATTACTACACCATTGGCACCACGCGAACCGTAAATGGCAGTAGCCGAAGCGTCTTTTAATACATCAATGGAGGCAATGTCGTTAGGGTTGATGAAGTTTAAAGGATTGCCGCCTGGCGTGTTGCCTAGGTCGGGTAAATTACCTAACCCGGGGCGTGAGGAGCGGTTATCCAGAGGAACGCCATCTACTACAAAAAGAGGTTGGTTGCCTCCCCGTACAGAAGTGGCTCCCCGAACACGTACCGTAACACCGCCGCCTGGTGCACCACTGTTGTTAGTTACCTGTACACCCGCTACTTTACCTTGAATCAACTGATCTGGTGAAGTTTGAATTCCTTTATTGAAATCTCTGGCTGAAACAGAAGATACAGAGCCGGTAACGTCTTTACGCCTGGCGGTACCGTAACCAATAACCACCACTTCATTCAGGTTGGAGTTTTGAATGGTCAGTGAGGCATTCACGGTTGACTGGCCGGAAACCGGTACTTCTAAAGAGCCATAGCCAACAGAAGAAATCACTAAAACAGCATTGTCTGCTGCATTGATGCTAAACCTTCCATTAGCATCGGTTTGGGTTGCTGTATTGGTGCCTTTGACGCTGATCGTTGCGTTAGGTACCACTGCGCCTGTCTGGTCTGTTACCGTTCCGGTAACCGTGCGGGTTTGTGCAAATGTGGTTTGGAGGAGAAATAGCAGCATGACTACAAGTGTAGCTAGCTTTGGAATTGTTCTAGTTTGCATGGCGAATCGTTTTGGAATTAGACGTCAAAATACTTGTTTTTTAACAAAAAAATATTTTTTATCGTGTGTTTGTTACACAATGCGAAATGAATGTGGATAATTTATAGTTATTCCAATGATCCATAACCGGCTTGTTGAATTGGGGAAGCACCTGGTAGTTCAATCATTTGAAAAAACGTTTTAAAACCCTATACAGACAATTTTGACATTGCCAGATAATGGAGTCAGGTATTGCCATTAGAGACCTGGTATAGCTTTTTAAAACACCATAAGGGGCAATTTATCCCGATCACAAGACAATAAGCAAAGGATGTCCGTTTACAGCCAGACGAAAGAAGTAAAACAGTACAGGCTTTCTTTTGAAAAGCCATGCGATTGATGAAGAGCAAAGCTGTTAACCACGAAAGAAGGGGTAAAAAAAGAGGCCGTTTTAATAACGGCCTCTTTTGTGTTGCAATCAATAAACTCAAAAATTTTAATAACCAGGATTCTGGGTCAGGTTCGGGTTCACCGCTAATGCTCCACTGGGTATGGGGAAATACAAATATTTAGGATCGGATACAGTGGTTCTTACCGACGTGGGCTCTAAAAACTTACCAAAGCGAATCAGGTCCTGTCTTCTCCATCCATCCCAATACAGCTCCCGTTGCCGTTCGTCCAGCAGTTCGTTCAGGTCGAGGGAGGTGAGGGGAGTGGCCCCGCGCTGGGTACGCAACGGATTGACGAGTGTCAAAGCTTCCCCTGCATTACCGCTTCTTAACAAAGCTTCTGCTTTCATCAGCAGCACGTCTGCATAACGGTAAAAAACATAGTCATTGTTGGCAAAGTTGCCCTGCCCGCCACCATTGGCATAATCCACTATGTAGCGCTGCACACGTATGCCGGCTATTTCGATGTCATTACCGGATTCAATTATATTCACCTCCCGGGTAAAGGCAAGCGGGTTGCCCCTGCGGTCTTTTAGTTCTACCAGCTGTATAGGCTGTATAATGTTGTTGTTGGCATCTCTCCGGGGCCCGATTTGCTGGCCCAATTGCATACCTGCTTTCATGCCGGATACATCAGTCATGCCGGGATAATCCTGGCTTCTGCGGGTATCGGTAGGACCAAACTTGTCATATACTTCGGCCAGCGTGGTAAAGCCATTCCACCCGCCGGGATACTGGTTATAGTGGGCGGTCATATTAAACCTGGACCTTACATCGCCGCCTTGCACCCCACCGATGTTCTGGTTGGTAAATATGTTTTCTTTTGAAATCGCATCGTTATTGGGGGCATAGTTATCAAACACACTGGTGGAAAGGCTGTACCTGCCACTGGTGATGATTTCATCCGCCAGGGCGTTTACCTGGGCCATATCCGCCGGATCGAAACTGGGGTTTTGACGGTTGATATAGGTGCCTTTATTCAGGTATAGCTTCATCAGGAGCACCCGGGCCGCATCTTTATTAGCCTTGTAGTTGGGGCCGTCCGGCAACTGGTCCCTGATTTCATTGACTTCACTTAAAATAAAGTTCCAGGCATCTATGTCTTTTAAAACCTGCGGGGGATTCAGAAGGTTTTCACCCGGCTGCCGGTAAGGTACCTGCCCATACAGGTCCAGCACGGTAAACATGATAAACGCCCTTACAAACCGGGCTTCGGCCGCCTGTTGTGCAGATGGACTGAATGTAAGCACATTGGTGGCATTAAAAACACCCTGCAATAAACTATTAAAGGTATTGGTGATCAGGTCGTGTTCCGGATTCCAGGAATGCAGGTGCAGTACTCTCCATCTTCCGTTGTCGTCCCAGTCACTTCCTCTTGTTGGAACAACCATTTCGTCGGATGAAACTTCTTCCAGACCAAAAGTAAGCTCATTGCTTTGATAGGGGCGCAGGCTGTTGTAAACCGCCTGCATCAATACATTTACATCGGCTACCCCCTGGGCTTGTTCCTCGGTAAGGGTGCCACGCAGCTCTTCATCCAGTTTGGTGCAACTTAAGCTGAAGAGAAATAGCAAGAGTGCTGACAAAATAGATATTTTATGGAGTTTCATTGTTTGGTGTTTTGAAGGATTACAGGCCGAAGTTGATGCCTAATAAAATGGTCCGGGCCGGGGGATAAGGAATATACTCAATACCAAAAGAGGGTACCCCCTGCACCGCCTTATCGGTATTTACTTCCGGGTCAAAGCCATTAAAATTGGTAATGACAAACAGGTTCTGCCCCGTTAAATAGATGCTGGCGTTCCGGATCACATTGCCCACATTGCCCAACCGGTAAGCAAGGGTCGCATTGGCCAGTTTAAAATAATCGCCCTTCTCCAGGTACCGGTCCGATGGCGTTAAGGCATTGGCGGTACTTTCCTGAACAGCGCCTCCTATGAGTGAGGACGCAATGTTGCGGGTGCCCAGGTTGCCTATGGGCAAAACACTGTTGAGTGTGTTGTTGTAAATGTAATGACCAAAGGCGCCATTGCCATTGACGGTAAGGGTCCATTTGTCATAGCTCACATCCGTGGAAATACCCAGTAATTGTTTCGGGTTGGGGTCTTTGGAGAAAAAGAGCGTATTGCCTTTGTCGGAATAGGTGCTGATACCGCTCTGGTCCAGGCCTTCAAACCTTCTTAAATAAAAGTTGTTGAGCGGGTAACCACTTTCCAGGCGCTGGCTGGTGGCTCCGGAAACCCCCTGGCCACTCAGGGCCCCGGTCAGCACGGTGGGGCCGTTATAATCCTGCAGTTCATTATGCAAAAACGAGGCATTTACCGTCAGGTTCCAGTTGATGCTCTGGCTTCTGACCAGGGCTGCATTAAGGGACACTTCAACGCCTGAATTGATCAGGTGACCCGGCAGGTTGATCCAGTACCGGGAGGCTGGTGCCGGCTGGATGGACGCAAAGTTGAACAGCAGGTCGGACGTGTTTTTATAAAAATAATCGATGGCGCCGTTCAACTTGCCCCGCAGCGTACTAAAGTCAACACCTACGTTCACTTGTTCGGTGCTTTCCCACTTGAGGTTGGGATTGGCCACATTCGAAAGCGATAAGGAGCCCTGGCCTAATACATACTGCTCCTGGGCAGAGCCGGCCGGAAACTCCTGGTTGCCGGTTAAGCCATAGCCCACTCTTAATTTCAGCTGGTCAAAAATGCTGTTGCTCTGCATGAAGTTTTCCCGTTTGATATCCCAGGCCGCCGCAAAGGACGGGAAGTAACCATACCGGTTGTTTCCGCCAAACTTGCTGGAGCCATCGGCCCGCAGGGTGGCCGTTAAGGTATACTTGTCCAGGGCACTGAAAATGGCTCTTCCAAAGAAGGATTGGAGCTCGGAAATCGGGTCTTCAAAGGAGTTGGCCCTTAATGAACTTTGAGAGGCGCTTTGCAGAATGTTGGTATAACTAACTGCATTGGTGGGAAAGTCCTGGCCGGTAATGCTGGTGCCCCTGAAACGGAACTCCTGAAACTCGTAACCCAGCAGTGCATTCAGGCTAAAGGATTCCGAAAAGTCCTTGATATAGTTGAGCGTATGGGTAAAAAGCTGGGTATTGAGCTCATTGTTGCCCGAAAAGGCAATACCCCTGTTAAGCGCTTCGGGTATCTGGCTGGTGCTGGCCAGTTGTGCTCTTCTGATACCTACCTGGTGGTTGAGGCCGTACAAAAAACGGTATTCCAGGCCTTCAATGATCTTGAACCCTACTGATACATTGGCTAGTACACTGGTAATTTTTGCCTGGTCGTCAAACTCTTGCAGCATTGCCAGCGGGTTAATGATGTCGCCCCCCGGCCGGTCCAGCGTACCATGGGCTTTTCTTAAGGGGCGGGTGGGATTCCATACCAGGGCCTGTGAAATAAGGTTGCCCTGGGCGCCGGCATCATTGCTTACAGGGCCGATGGTTTCGGTATTACGGGCCGCCATTAAATTATAGTCAATACTAAGTCTCCTGCTTTCCAAAAACTTATATTGACCATTGATGTTGGCGGTGTATTTTACCAGGCCGGTCTTTTCAATGATGCCTTCCTGGTCGTAGTAGCCAAAGGCCACCCGGTATTTTCCGTTATCGCTGCCGCCGCTCATGCCGATGTTATAGTTCTGCGTAACGGCCGTACGCAAAATGGCATCAAATGGTTCTTCGCTGCCGCCAAAGTCGCCGGAAGTAAGGTTGTAGGATTTCAGTGCCGCCCGGTACTCTTCCGCGTTCAGGACGTCATACTTGCGGAGGATGTTGCTGACGCCTGCCGATGCATTCACATCGATCCGGGGCGTGCCGGTCGTCCCTTTTTTGGTGGTGATCATAATCACCCCGTTCGATCCGCGGGAGCCATAAATAGCGGTAGCCGATGCGTCTTTCAATACATCCATGGACGCAATATCGAAGGGGTTGACAAAGTACAACGGATCGGAACTGGGGGTATTGCCAAAGCCTACGTTCAGGCTGGGGCGGGCTATCCGGCCGTCAATGGGTACGCCGTCTATTACATAAAGCGGCTGGTTGCCGGTCCGGATGGAGTTGTTGCCCCGGATCCTTACCGTAGTGGCGCCACCCGGTTGGCCGCTGTTGTTTACAATCAGCACACCTGCTACTTTACCCTGTATGAGCTGGCTGGGGGTGGTTAGGGCGCCCTGGTTGAAGTCTTTGGCTGATACGGTGGCCACTGCACCGGTGATGTCTTTTCTTCTGGCCGTACCATATCCAATCACCACCACTTCGTTAAGGTTGCCGGCACTGGTTTGCAGGGTTACGTTTACTACATCGGTGGTGGCCCGTACTTCCTGGGTAATATAGCCAACGGCCGAAATTACCAGCGTAGCAGAGCTGTCCGCAGTAATGCTAAAGGCGCCGCTGGAATCGGTTTGCGTAGCCATATTGGTGCCTTTGAGGGCCACAGTTGCGCCTTCTACAGCCGTGCCGTTATCACCTGTTACAGTACCGGTTACCGGGCGGGTTTGTGCAAGGGAGATTTGAAAAAGAACAAGCAGAAAAGCTAACAGCATCATTAGCTTTGGGTGTTTCGTAAGTAGCATAGCAGATCTTTTTTGCAGTTTGAGTATAGAATTCACTGTTTCAAACAGCTTTCATACGATAGACCTGATAGTTTCCTGGTGAAGATTGATTGTAGTTTTGGTTATGGTAAGACAAACCCAAATGCTCATAAAGCTGCTTGCTTTTTTGTATAAAAATTTATCTATAAGTGCGCTTTAAGTTCAATAAAGAGGTTTGTGCTATTCAATAGTTCACTTCATCATGGGGTTGCATGGTTTTGGTCGTCATCTGGTACCGCAGTGAGAAGACCTTATTGGGAATCGGGATGTGATAACCGGTAGTTGTTACAGGGCAAAGTCATTGGGCCTTAGTCATTTATCCATTCGGGCGGGAACTATAATAAATTTAAAGAATTTACTTGTACTTTCAAAAAAGTTATTGTTGGTTCAGCAAAAAAGCAGCCGCCGGGTTGCTGTTTATCGTTTCAGCATCTTCTTCTTCAAAGTCCCATTTGGCAGTTCTTTTAAAACTCCATTTGATTATGTATTGTACTCCAGTAGTTAGCCTTTCTTACTTTTTCTCCCCGAAAAAGGGGAGCAAAAAGTTCATGGCCAACCCGAAGGCTCCGCCCGTTTGGCCTTGCCCACGCACAAGGAAGAAGTTATAAGTGGTAAGTAATAAGTTATAAGTTATGGAGCGTCCTATGATTTTTCGAAGAAGTTCTAAACTGTTTGCGTGCTAGGGTAAACTACTGCAGGCGCTGTATCCCGCTATACTGTTCTGAAAGCAAAATGTGTCTGGATTTATCGCGGGATAAGGCGCTGAACCAGTCTGGTTGCCCTACTTTTTGCTTTTGCCTTTTCACTTTTGCCTTCTTTACTTATAACTTACAACTTACCACTTATAACTTCTTCTGTGGACCTCTCTCTTCTTCACTCCCGCTCCAGCAAATCAGGCCTTCTTTCTTCGGTTCTTTTGATGGATTGCTCGTGTCGCCAGGCTTCTATTTTTTTGGGGTCGCCGCTTAGCAGGATGTCCGGTACCTTCCAGCCGCGGAAGTCGGCCGGGCGGGTATATACGGGTGGGGCCAGCAGATTATCCTGAAAAGAATCGGTGAGGGCTGAAGTCTCGTCGTTTAAAACACCCGGTATCAAACGGCCAATAGCATCTACCAAAACAGCCGCCGCCAGTTCGCCGCCGCTCAATACATAATCGCCAATTGAGATTTCCTGGGTGACATAATGCTGCCGGATGCGTTCGTCAATGCCTTTGTAGTGGCCGCAAATCATCAGCAGGTTTTGCTTTAAAGAAAGTTTATTGGCCGTTTTTTGATTGAGGGTTTTACCATCGGGTGTCAGGTAAATGATTTCGTCATAGGTTCTTTCCTGCTGCAGCTGCTCAATGGCCTTTACAAGAGGTTCGCACATCATGACCATACCGGCGCCGCCGCCATACTGGTAATCGTCTACCTGCCCGTACTCGTTTACGGCCCATTGCCGCAGGTGGTGGGTGTACACTTCCAGCAGGCCCTTGGCCTGGGCCCGTTTCATAATGGAATGCGATAAGGGACTTTCCAGTAACTCCGGTAACACGGTAATAATATCAATGCGCATTTGGCAAAGATAGGCGTGCCAATAAAAAGCCCCGGCAACCGCCAGGGCATTTTACTATTGAAAAGAAAACCAACCTTGCTTTTTTAGGCATCGCCCTTCACGCTGCGTTCGTATTGCTTAAGCCTTACAGCCAGCAACAGCACGGCAATGAGCACGCCCACCAGGGCCAAATAACCCAGAAAGAAGCCGTAGTTATTGATAGAAAGAGGCGTGTAGGGTTTGGTTAATTTAGAGGGCTTGGCAAAAGGAGCTTTTTCAGTGGCACTGCTGCCTTCCACTTTAATATATTCTACAATGCTTTTGATGTGATCATTGTTCAGGTCCGGGTGGTCGGGCATGGGCATTTTATTGAATTGCTCATAGATCGCCACGGCGTCCTTATCGCCTGCTTTTACCAGGCTTTGCGATGATTGGATAAAAGCAATAATCCAGTCCATTGAGCGGCGCTCATGGATGCCCGCCAGCGCAGGACCGGTTAATACTTTATTAATATTGTGACAGGCGGCACAACGGGAACTGAAGATGGCCTTGCCTTCTTCTACCGGCGGTGTTGCCAGCGCCACTATACTGAACAGTAAAGCAGTGGTAAAGAATAATGTTTTCAATTTCATGGTATAATCGTTTTGTAGTGGTCGGTTGCAAAGCTCTCCAGTGCAGGGCGCCAAAAGGTTTACCAGGCGCAGGCAATGGGATGATTTTTATCAACCAGACCCCTTATTTTTCTTTCTTTAATTTTTTGATGTCGCTGATCAATCGGTCTACTTCTACGGCATCGGTTCCATCGTAATAGCCGCGGATTCTTTTTTGCTTGTCTACCAGCACCAGCCGCTCGCTGTGTATAAAATCATTGGCGCCGCCATCACCATCAGTAGCTACCACCAAAAAGCTTTTGCGGGCCAGGCGGTAGATGTCGATTTTAGGACCGGTGAGCAGGTGCCAGTTGCTGCCATCGATGTCAAACCGCTCCGCATACTTTTGCAGCTGCGCTACGAAATCCCTTTCCGGGTCTACGGTAAAAGAATTGATCAGGATATCCTCGTCACCGGCATAGGCCTGCTGCACCCTTTTTAGCGAAGCCGTCATTTTAGGACAGATAACGGGGCAATGTGTAAAAAAGAAATCTGCGATCACGATTTTGTTGTTCCAGTTGTCGATAGTGATTGGGCTGTTGTGCTGGTTGACCATCGAGAAGGAGGCCACCGTATGACCTTTTGTACCCAGTACCGGTAGTTGATCAAAGGTTTTTTCATACCATTTTACTACCCCGAATACACTGAAGGGCACTGCCACCACAACCGCCAGAAACAACCATATGTGCCAGTTCTTTTTCATTATTGTTTAGTTACTACGGTTAGTGTTTTATTATCTGCGCCGGTTTTTACCGTGCTTTTGGTTTCTACCGGGGTTGGATTTTCCGGTGTAAACCGGGGGGCACCAGGGCCCGGATTTTTTACCGCATCCATCAGGGCCGGTACATAGGCCAGTACTAAAATAATGGCCATGGTTACCAGCCAGGGTTTAAAGCGGTCAAACAGCGGTATTCTTTTTTCATCATGATAAGCTTCGCTCACCGGCAGTTCCAGTACGGCTTCTTCGGTACGCTTGCGGAACATGGTGCCAAAGAACACGACAAAGAACAGCAGGCCGGCAATGAACATGATGATGCCGCCTAACAGGGCCAGTAAGGTTGTGGGTACCCACTCCGGTGTAAACAGTTCGTGCTTGGGATTCAGGTAGGTCATACCCAGGTTGGTTCTTCTGGGTTCGCCAATGAGGCCACCCCATGATAAACCGGTAGAAAAAATGAGCACGCCAATGAGCCACAGGTATGGAATGATCACATTGACCCGGGGCAGGAATACTTTTTTACCCGAGGTTTTGGAATACAAATAGGTACTCATACCAATGATGGCCAGGAAGACCGGACCAGCCACCGTCATGTGGAAGTGACCGGGCAGCCAGGCAGTATTGTGAATCACGTTATTCAGTTGGTAAGAAGCGTTTACAATACCGGTGAGACCGCCAAAGATGAACAGGATCAAACCACAAATGAGATAGGCAAACAGGAAGCGGTTCGGGTCCAGGTAAGGCAGCTTGCCCATCCAGCCAAAAAGGCCTTTGGCGCCTCTTTTCCTGCCGGCGTACTCTAAGGTAGCCGCAATGGTAAAGGCGGTAATAAAGCTGGGAATGGCTACGCCAAACGTCAGTAATCCCTGGAACATTTTAATGCCTTTGGTAATAGAAGGATCAGAAAACTGGTGGTGCACACCCACCGGTATAGAAAACAGCAGGAACAGGAACAAGGCAATGCGGCCGGCCAGGTCGGAGTACAGTTTACCACCAGCTACCTTGGGCAAAATGGTATAGAACATAATGTAAGCAGGCAGCAGCCAGAAGTACACCAGTGCGTGGCCAAAGAACCAGAACAGCGTACGGGCCAGCGTGACATTGACGGTAGGTTTCCAACCCATGGCCCAGGGCAGCAATAGCACCAGCACTTCGTAGGCTACTGCCAGCGTACATACAAACCAGATGGTAAAATTGACCAGTGTACCCAATACGGCCAATGGGGTTTTAGTTTGCGGGTTTTCCTTTTTCCATTGCACATACATGCGGGCCCAGTCGTACAGCGGCAGCCAGGAACCCACAATTAGCAGGGCGGTGCCCAGGTAAAACAAAGGGTGGCCTTTGAGCGGCGGGTAAAATGTATATAAGACCGAAGCTTTTCCGGCCAGCATGGCCCAGGCGGCCGTTACGGTGCCTATGGTCATCATCCAAAACGAGATCCAGCCCAGCTTTTTGTTGATTTCTTTTTTAAGGTAAAAAGCCATGGTGGCATGACCAAAAGCCACGGCAAAAAACGTAGTGAGCACCACTGCATTGATCACGCCATGTAGGGTTAACCCCTGGTAGTAATCGAGCTTGGCAAAAGAAGAGTCCTGCAAAACACCGGCCCGGTAGATCGTCTGCATCAGGCCATGGTAAATACCAATGGACAGCAGGGCCAGGGGAATGCCCAGCTCCCAGTAAATTAATCGTTTTAAAGATTTTGAGATTTGCATAATTCGTTTGTTAGTCTTTTCAATAAGTGGTTTAGTTTTTGGCTAGCGGGTCGTTTACAATTACCTGGGCCTGCATGTTCTGGTGGCCCACCCCGCAGTACTCGTGGCAGGTAATTTTGTACACACCGGGTTTGTCAAACTTGACGGTGGTTTTGTTGATATTGCCATAGATGGCCATCAGGTTCACGTTCTTTTCGGCTATGTTGAAGCCATGCACCACGTCTTTGGAGGAAACAAAAAAGTCAACCTCGCTGCCTACGGGTATATAAATTTCAGAGGGCGCAAACTGCCACATGGCGGCCACGGCATATACCTGGTAGGTTTTATCATCCAGCTTGGTTACTTTGGGTTCGGTATACGCTTTATCAAAGGGCAGGCATTCCGGCAGATCGCTGTACTTACCCCGGGAATACAAAATGGAAAAAATCAGCAGCGACAGTACGGCGCCGGTGATGATTAAAACTTTCTTTTCGGATTTATCAATTAATGACATATGAAGGATTTTAAACACGTGCAAGCATGAGTAAATAGATACCGTACCAGATCACCAGACCCAGTAGCACCATCAGTACAAAAAAGGCAATGGCGCCTTTGGGGATAAATTTTTCTTCTGGCTTTTGGGGGTTGCGCGGTTGTACTTCCGGGGTTGGAAGCTTTTCAGTCATTTCCATTGTGGAGCTGTTTTGTTTCAGTAGCAAAAGTATTTTCCGGCTTATGGGCAATGCATGACTGTACCAGCTAGAGGTGCATGATTGTACTCAACGGTAAAAATGACCTGCGTCAGTTTTTTATTTAGAGGAAAGGGTTGGGAGTAGGGGATGACGGGTAGGATACTGGTGTGAAGGCTTATGGGGTTTTGAAGAAGATGGACTTATTGCCCTTGTCCTGCAGAATAGGTTTTAGCATTTTCTGCTAGTTTCTTTAAAATCCCATCTGGTAATATTGTCAAAAGTCCATATGGGATTTTTTTAAAAGATGCAATTTGACTATGGTTTGTACTCCTGTAGTTAGCGCTTCTTACTTTTTCTCCCCAAAAAAGGGGAGCAAAAAGTTCAAGGCCAACCCGATGGCTCCGCCCGTTTGACCTTGCCCACGCACAAGCAGCCCTCATTCCGGAGTGTGTCCTGCACTATGATCTGTAGATTATTCGTAGTCTTTTTACAGGTATGGGATTTTAAAGAAGTTCAAATCTTTTTGCGTGTTAGGGTCAACTACTGCAGGTGCGGTATCCCGCTACACTTGCACTACAGCAACAAGAGCCTGAAGCTAACGCGGGATAAGGCG
>JAEWAC010000198.1 GCA_023391895.1 Bacteroidota bacterium | reverse complement strand
ACCCCAATGTGCCGGACGAATTGAAAGTGATCAATCCTGCGGGTGAGGCAACTTACAAGTTCAAAATCTTACCTCCTCGTCCTGAGGTGGAGCAAATCAGTAACGAAATGGCCAAGCCTGGAGAGTCTATTACCCTCTATGGCAAGTATTTTTATTTTGTAGACACGGTGTTTTTCCCCGGCGGCAACTATGTAACCAGCGGTATTACCACCAATGGTACTTCATTAACCGTGCAGGTGCCGGAAGGGGTGGATTTGTCTACTGGCGATGTTGCGGTAAGGTCTCAAAGCGGTATGTCTGCTGTCAACCGCCGATCTAAATTTTTTAACCCCAACCGTAGCTTCATGCTACTGGATTGGGATGCTACCAACTCTTTGGGAGGCATTCTTAATTTTGGTTGGGGATTGGATGCCGGTAATAAGGTGAGCGACAGCTATGCCGGCTTTACACCCATTGATGGAAAATATGCCGTGATAGAGCAAGATGTACCCGGCAACTGGGGATGGAACAACGACAAGGTAATCAACATGAACAACTGGGATGGTGCTACTAATAATGGTACTTTGTTACCGGCTCCCGGAGGTACTAACTTTGCCGCCAACACACCTTTGTCCAGTCTGGACCTGAAGCTTGAAGTTTCTTCTTTACGCCCGGTAGGCGAACTCCTTGTTCAGGTTTGGCAAAGTGACTATTCTGTAAACGTGCCTTTGAAAAACTTTGTGAAAAGTGCCGATGGTAAATGGTATACTGTTACGGTTAACTTAGGTGATTTGGTAAAAGACGGTAATAAACTGGCCACCTACGGTGACCTAAGTAAGCAGAATGAATTGCGTGTACTGCTGCAGAATGGTACAACAGCCGCTATCCCTACTAAACTGGCTATTGATAACATCCGAATTGTAAACAATGTAAGAGGGTAAATACACCTTTATACCCAGTTATGTAAGGCCATGTTTCTCTAATCTGCTTAAGAGTAATTCTGATAAAAGGGCCCACAATCATTGATTTAGTTGTGGGCTCTTCTTTGTAAAAAAATGAATTCAATCAGAACGCCTCAAGCAAGCAACATGACTACTATAGCAGCTTATATCATAACGATGGATGCCGATAACCTTATAACCAAACTGGCCCAATCCATTTTTTATCAGTAGTGTCCGCGGATAATGCTTTTTATTTTATCATCATATAACGACCGGAGCTGGCGGTGGATAGCTGTCGGTAAGGGCGGCAGGTCTGAGGCGCCTACATTGCTTTGTACCTGCGCCACTTTGGTAGCGCCGGGTATCACGGTGGTTACTTCCGGGTGGTCCAGTATCCAGCGGATTGCCCACTGTGCCAAACGGTCATCCGGCAGGAGAGCGGCCATTTCTTTGGATAGCTTCACACCTTCTTTAAAAGGAACACCGGAAAACGTTTCACCGGCATTGAAGGCTTCGCCATTGGCGTTGAAATGGCGGTGGTCCTGTGCTGAGAAAGTAGTATTTTCTGTAAACTTGCCGGTCAGCAGGCCGCTGGCCAAAGGCACCCGTACAATAAGTGCAATGCCTTTTTCAGCCGCTTTGGCAAATACTATATCGGCTATATGCTGGCGGAATAAATTGAAAATGATTTGTAGTGAAGCCAGTCCTTCCTGCTCCAGGCAAATGAGGGCTTCTTCGCTGGTTTCTACGCTGACGCCCCAGTGCCGGATCAAACCTTCTTCCTGTAGCCTTCTCAAGTGGTCAAATACTTTTCCGGCACGCAGTTCGTTGGTTGGGATGCAATGGAGCTGTTCCAAAAATAGTTGTGAAACACCCAGATGCTCGAGCGAGCTTTCCACATGGCGGCGCATGGCATCGTATGTAAAGTTTTGGGGCCAGCCGCAACCGCCATCCTGCCGGCGCCCCAATTTAGTAGCCACCCACATTTCATTGCCGGTTGTTTTTAAAAAACGGCCAATGATTTTTTCACTGATACCCATGCCGTATACATCGGCTGTATCAATAAAGTTGCCGCCGGCATCGGCAAAGGTTTGCAAAATAGAAAACGCTTCTGCTTCTTCTATGGCACCCCAGTCGGCGCTGCCCAACTGCCAGGTGCCCAGGCCTACTTCTGAAATTTTTGTTCCTCTGAATAACCGGTATTGCATTTTTAATTAATTAAAATGATGAAAGTGAAGTATCAACAATTATACCTTCAAAAAATGACAATTAAAATGGACATTAAGTTCAAGTGTTTTCCAGTAAAAAATAAAATACTGCTGGGTTGTACCACCTTATTGGGTTTACAATTAACGGTGTCTGCCCAACAGGTTACGGATAAGATCAAGATCAACCAAAGCGGCTATTATCCCCATGCGCCAAAGGTTGCCGTGGTAACGGGCAGCACTAGTGCTACGGCATTTTACATTACCTCTACCAATGTCAGGGATACCTTGTTTGAAGGTCGACTGAGTGAAGAAAGACAGTCGGCTAATTCCTCCACCAAAACCAGGATTGCTGATTTTTCTGCTTTCCAAAAAAAAGGCAGCTACCTGGTGCTGGTGCCGGGTGTGGGTCATTCCTATGTTTTTCAAGTAGGAGACTCCGTACATCGCGAAGTGGCAAAAGGCGTCTTGAAAGGGTTTTATTACCAGCGCATGTCTTTGCCATTGGAACCGCAATTTGCCGGTAAGTGGCACCGTTCTACAGGCCATCCTGATGAGGTGGTGTACATTCATCCCTCTGCTGCCAGTAAAGAGCGGCCGGCCGGCAGCGTAATAAAATCACCGGGTGGCTGGTACGATGCCGGCGATTACAACAAGTACATCGTGAACTCCGGCATTACCATGGGCACGCTGTTTTCTGCTTATGAAGACTTCCCACAATACTTTCAAAAACTCCCTATCAACATTCCGGAAAGCGGCAACGCTGTACCCGATATTTTAGATGAAGCTTTGTACAACCTGCGCTGGATGCTGACCATGCAGGATCCCCATGATGGCGGCGTATATCACAAATGTACCAATGCTTCGTTTGATGGTATGGTAATGCCCGGTGTAACCAAACTACCCCGCTATGTAGTACAAAAAAGCACAGCTGCGGCGCTGGACTTTGCCGCCGTAATGGCACAGGCCGCCCGCATTTTCAAAAGCTATCAAAAGTACCTGCCAGGGTTAAGAGACAGTTGTTTAAAAGCCGCACAATACGCCTGGCAGTGGGCCCAGAAAAACCAGGCGGTAGAGTACACGCAAAACGAAAACAATAAACAGTTTCAGCCGCAGGTAACTACAGGTGCTTATGGCGACAGAAACTTTTCGGATGAATGGTTTTGGGCTGCCTCAGAACTATTGGCAACCACCGGTAATAAAGTATATTTTGATACAGTAGCTAAAAGGATGGCAGATTCGCTGTCGGTGCCTTCCTGGAGTGATGTGAAGATGCTGGGTGTATATACTTTATTGCGCCAGCAAAAAATACTGCCCCAGTTTGCCAAGGCTGTTCTGCCATCTTTACAAAAACGTTTGGTGAGCTTTGCCGATGACCTGGTAACGCATGTGCCCGGCAGTGCCTTTCAAATGGTGATGGGAAAAAGCCGCAGGGATTTTATTTGGGGCAGCAGTGCCGTAGCCGCTAACCAGAGTATTGTACTGATCAACGCTTACCTGCTCACCAAAAACAAAACTTATTTAACACATGCCTTAACCAACCTGGATTACCTGCTCGGCCGCAACGCCACCGGCTATAGTTTTGTTACGGGCTTTGGCAGTAAATCCGTCATGCACCCGCACCACCGTCCTTCAGTGGCCGATGGCATTACAGAACCGGTACCGGGTTTGTTAAGCGGTGGTCCCAACCCAGCCATGCAGGACAAATGCCAATATGAGTTTACCGAACCGGAAACCGCCTTTACAGATGCAGACTGTTCTTACGCCTCCAACGAAATTGCCATCAACTGGAATGCACCCATTGTTTATGTAGCCAATGCAATAGAAGCGCTGCAAAAGGAACTGGGGTTTTTAAAGAGTTGACTGGTTGATGAGTTGAGTGGTTGAGTTGTTGCCTATGGGTTTTGGAGCAGTTTACCTGGCGCTTACCTTATAAGAGGTTTGCAATTCAACCACACCTCTCACCTGTCATGCCGAACTTGTTTCGGCATCTCCTGCCCCTATAGGAACTTTTAATAACTGGATCCACATCAAGCTTTCAGGTAAGGGAGTGTGGGTTTTTGAAAGGGTTGGTTTTTGGGCCACCAGGACCCAAAGGCACAAAGAAACACAAAGAAAAAAGATGCCTGAAGGTGCGGGTGATGCCGATAGAAGTTCGGCATGACAGGTGGGAGGGTTCTTGTTTTTTTTGAAAGCTTTAGTAGGAAGGATAACCTTTTTAGAACTATATGGGCTTTTGAAGAAGTTGGATCGCGAATTACACAGATGAAAGAAAGGATTTCGCAGATAGAGGAGCCGTTTAGGTTTTTGAAAGGTCCTTCTTTCTGTCAACTATAGCCCAAAAACCTTTCAAAAGTCCATACGTCCATTCTATCGCTGAAAGGTACCTGCTGCCCGGCCTTCCTCTCCTTCAGGAGAGGGACCGAGGGTAAGGTATTAATTTACCCAAATACAGTTGCATCTTTTTGCGTTTGCATTAAATTGAGTTGTCATGAGAAAAATAGGTTGTATTATGATTGCTGCTGTGGGCAGTGTGCTGTTGGTTTCGTGTGGCAGTTCTGCCAAAAAACAAAACAGCAGCATCCGCTTTACCCAGTTGCCGGCTGCGCAAACAGGTATTGATTTTAAAAATACCATTACGGAAAACGATTCCGTGAACCTGATTGCCAATGAATATACCTATGTCGGCGGTGGCGTAGGTATTGGTGACTTCAATAACGACAACCTGCCCGATGTGGTATTCATCGCCAATCAAACTTCTTCAAAAATCTATATTAACAAAGGCAACTTTCAGTTTGAAGATGTTACCCAACAAGCGGGTTTAACCACCGACTACTGGGGTACTGGTGTTTCCATTATTGATATCAACAATGATGGCTTTGAGGACATTTATGTTTGTGTATCGGGCAGCAAAAGCGGGACGTTAAGAAAAAACCGGCTGTACATCAACAACGGCGATCTTACTTTTTCAGAGCAGGCGGCAGCTTACGGTTTGGCCGATACCGGTTTTTCGTCTCAGGCGGTTTTCCTGGATTATGACAAAGATGGCGACTTGGACATGTACCTGCTGAACCATGTGTTGTATACCAACAATGCCAATACGATTGTACCCCGTGATTTTTCCGGCCGGTCGCCGGCTACGGATAAATTGTACCGCAATGAAGGAGTGGCGACCAGCAGTAAACACCCGGTGTTTAAAGACGTGTCGCTGGAAGCCGGCATTAAGGAAGATGGTTATGGTCTGGGCGTAGTAGTGACCGATGTCAACGGCGACAACTGGCCGGACCTGTATGTAGCCAACGATTATGTGGGCAACGATGTATTGTGGCTGAACAATCGAAATGGCACCTTCAGCAACCGCATTGCCAGCGCCCTCAGGCACCAAAGCTACTCCAGCATGGGCGTGGATGCCGCCGATATCAACAACGATGGCTTGCCCGACATTGCCACTTTGGACATGATGCCCGAAGACAACGAGCGCAAAAAAATGATGTTCTCCATCATGCGGTACGACCGGTATGAAATGGAACGCCGCATGGGGTACGAGCCTTCTTTTATGCGCAATATGCTGCACCTGAACAATGGTGTCCGCCACATTAATGATACTTTGGAACCGTTCTTTAGCGAAATAGGACAACTGGCCGGCATTTCAGAAACCGACTGGAGCTGGAGTGTGCTGATGGCCGATTTTGACAACGACGGTTTTAAGGACATGCACATCACCAACGGTATGGGAAAAGACATGCTGAACAGCGATTACCTAAACTACCGCAATGAAGTAGCCCTGAGTGGACAATTTGCCAGCATCGCCGAACGAAACGCTTTTGTAGCTAAAAAACTCACCGATTACGGCAACGTGGAATTAAGTAATTACTGCTATCGCAACAATGGTGATTTTACTTTTAGCAACGTATCGGCCGGTGCTGGTATTCATATGCCTTCCATTTCCAACGGCTGTGCCTATGCCGACCTGGATAATGATGGCGACCTGGATCTCGTGGTAAATAACATCAATAAAGAAGTTTTTGTTTTTCGCAATGATGCCAGAAGCGGTGAAAAAGACAGTACGCATCATTATATCACCGTACAATTAAAAGGTGATAGTCTGAACAAAAATGGCTTTGGCGCCAGGCTGCTGGTGTATGCCGGTGGTCAAATGCAAATGGCGGAACAAAACCCGGTAAGAGGCTATGCATCCTCCGTAGATCAGCGCCTGCACATAGGTTTGGGAAGTGTTGCCCAAGTGGATTCTATGGTAGTGGTATGGCCTAACAACAAACAGCAAGCTTTACTGAATATTCCTATCAACCAAACCGTCACCGTACAACAAAAGGAAGCACAGGAGGTCTGGGCGCCTCGCTCTTTACCACAACAGCCTTTGTTTACAATGGTGTCAGATAAAAACATCGACTTTAAGCACGCCGAAACTTTTTTTGATGATTACAGTTTTCAGCCGTTGCTGCCCCAAAAATACTCCAGCCTGGGACCGTTTATGGCCGAAGGTGATGTAAACGGAGATGGACTGACGGATTTTTTTATAGCCGGTGCTTACAATCAGTCCGGCCGCTTTTTTATACAAAACAAGGATGGCAGCTTTACGGCAAGAGACCTGGTGCATGGCAGTAAGGACGAAGAAGATTTAGGCTGCATATTGTTCGATGCAGACGGTGATAAAGACCTGGACTTATTTGTTAACAGCGGCGGTTATGAATACGATGCGGGCTCGCCTTATTACCAGCCACGCCTGTATAAAAACGATGGAAAAGGCAATTTCACACTAGACCCGACAGCTTTACCCAAAACCATTTTTACCAGTGCCCAAACCGTAGCCGGCGTGGATTACGATGGTGATGGTGATACGGATCTTTTCATCGGCGGCCGGGTATCGCCCAATCAATACCCGGTGCCACCGCAGAGTTATATTTTGCAAAACAATGGCGGCCGGTTTACCGATGCCACAGAAGCCGTATGCAAAGAGCTGCAAACGCCGGGTATGATCACCGCCGCTGCCTGGACCGACTTCAATGGGGATCAAAAGCCTGATTTGATCATAGCCGGAGAATGGATGCCGATCCGCTTTTTTGAAAACCGCAATGGCCAGTTAAAAGAAGTAACAGAAAATACCGGATTGGAAAACATGCAAGGGCAGTGGCGAAGCTTATATGCTGTTGATATCGATAAAGATGGTGATATGGACGTGGTGGCCGGTAATATGGGTATGAATAATAAGTACAAGGCTTCGCCTGCCACACCCATAAAGCTGTTTGCCAAAGACCTGGATGGTAACAGCAGTATTGACCCGATCATGGCGTACTATCTCGTCAATGGCAAAGGCAACCGCGATTTATACCCCGCCATTGGCCGCGACCAGTTTGCCCTGCAGGTACCTTCTATACGAAAAGAGTACCTGCTACATGAAAAATATTCAAAAGAGAAAATGCAGGATGTTTTAAAGAACCTGGATCAAAAGGAAATGTTGGAGCTGGTCTGCGAAGAGGTGCGATCGTGCTGGCTGGAAAACAAAGGCAACGGCCGGTTTGAAATGCATGCCCTGCCGGCCCTGGCGCAGCTGGCGCCGGTCAACGCCATTGTGTGCACCGATGCGGATGGCGATGGCCATACCGATATGATACTGGTGGGTAATGAATATCAAACCGAGATCATGACCGGCCGTTACGATGCCTCCTATGGTTTGTTGCTGAAAGGCAATGGAAAAGGAAACTTTACACCGGTACAGCCCGCTGCCAGCGGATTGATCCTGGATGGAGATGTTAAAGACATGAAGCTGGTTACTACCGGCAGCGGGGAACGCCTTTTAATAGTGGCGATCAATGATGAAAAATTAAAAACATATAAGCTGCGTTGATGCAGAAAGAACGCTTATCATATCCAAGAAGCGTAGCTAAAAGATAAAACATAAAAGCGCAA
>JAEWAC010000177.1 GCA_023391895.1 Bacteroidota bacterium | reverse complement strand
TTCTTTTCTGCCACGAACGGTAGCCCCAGGTTTCATCAAAAAACGAGGCGGGTGATTGCCACGGAACACCAATCTCGTAATCCGGCTCCTGGTTATCACTCATCACCGTAAAGTCGCCCATGTCATTGCCAATGCGGCTCCCGATCATGCAATTGGGTTGCAGGCGGTGTACCAGTTCGCGCATTTCCTGGCTTTGCGCCACGCTTAGCGATCCCATGTCGAACCATAACTCAGAGATGGGGCCATAGTTGCTTAGCAACTCTGTTATTTGCTTTTTATTAAACTCATGATGCTCGGGTGTAATGTAGTCCGAATTGTGGCTGGAGATAGGAGCCGCCTGCGGGTAATGCCAGTCGATCAACGAAAAGTACAAACCAAATCTTAAGCCTTGTCTTTTGCAGGCGTCAGCCAGTTCCCTGATCACGTCTTTTTTGTAAGGTGTTGCATCCACTACATCAAAATCCGTATGCTTTGAATCAAACAGGGCAAAGCCATCATGGTGCTTGGAGGTAATCACTACGGAGCCCATACCTGCCTGCTTAGCCAGCCAGGCGATGGAGTCCGGGTTCCATTTATGAGGATTGAAACGTTTTGCTACTTCCGCATACGTATCGCTGTAAATGCCGGCATGGGCTTGGATCTGCTCGCTCAGTCCGCGGCTTACCGGTTTGCCATCCCACACGCCACCCAGTTCGGAATAAATGCCCCAATGTATAAACATGGAATACTTGAGATTTTTCCATTGCTGCAAAGCCAGCGTGTCAATTTGTGCCTGGGGGATTTTTGCCAGCAACATTAAAAATAAAAAAAGCACGGTGCCTTTCACCGGTTGCAAAATCAATTTCTTTATAAATGCCATAGTGTTCAGATCAATTTTTTGCGGCCATGCATACTTCTAAATTTTTAAAGATAACGACGAATCCAATGCTGTGGGTTGAATGTTGTTAGCATGCTACCAGGTAAAAAAAGAAACCAGCGTTTGCAATTCATGAACAAGGAGGAAACGAAAAAATAGCACAAACAATGCACACAGTGACGCTGGGTGATGCCGTTGTATTTTTGGTTAACAACCTATACATGATCACCCATGCTTTTTGCGAAAAGCAATACCAGCCAATAACCTAATTTTTGTTTTAAAATAGTGCCGCCATTTTCGCTCTTGTTTTCTCGTCTGGCAAAGGTCCTTCACCCGACAGCAGGTTTTATTGATGGTACCAGCAACTGTTAACTAAAATCTTCAATGCGGGTGATCTGTCCGTCTTCAAACGTAAAAATGGATTTTCCTTTCAGCTCCAGAAGATCGCCTTCGCGGAGGCCGTTGGGTAAGTCTACCGCCAGTGTGCCCGTATAATCCAAACTCACTTCTGCGCTATTGCCGTTGAAATGAATGCCCGTAATTTTTTGCTCCCGTTGGGTAAAATATTGCGCTGCTTCGCGGGCCTGTAATCGAAAACCCTGAATGCCGATGATGGCATGCGTTACTTCTCCGTCCGATGTGTTTTTGAACGATACATCCGGGTGCAGGTGTCGAGTCAGGCCTTCTACATCAAACTGGTTGTAAGCTTTTATATAATCTTCAATGATTGATTGCATTTGTGTTTTGTCCATTCGATAAATTTTTTGTTGATTTTATAATGGTTGCAATGTATCCGCTTTTTCAAAACCCTTTACGTGAAAGCGGAAATGTGCTTTTTGCATAATCCCATAATCAGGCGGGCCTGTTTGAAAATCGTATGGTGTTGTTGGATGCTTAAGTTCATGGTGCTGCTTTTGTCAATAAAGACTGTTTATACCGTTTTTCCCATCTATTCTTTTACAGCAGGTATTGCCTCAGTATTTTATCAAACTCATCTCCGGTACTCACCTTGATGGACCTGCATATTCTATCGAAGCTTTTTTGATTGAGTTCCTTTATTTCCTGCCGGGCCAAAGTGGTTAGGTTGGTATTATAGATCAGCCATATTTCGCCTTTTTGTTCGCCCACAAAGTAAAAGAGTTGCTTCATGGTGGACAGGCTCACCTTGCTGTTGGCGAGGAGTTTGAACTTTACAAAATAGGCTTTGTTCTTATACACAAAATGCACGTTGACCCCGGTATTGATGCTGGAAGGATGTTCAATAATGTGTACGCCCTCTATGGTTCTTAAAACAGCTATAAAGTGGTTCTCCATTTCGTAGGCATAATGCTTTTGAACAGCCAGTGCTATTTCTGTTGGAGCTGTTTCGTTCTGGAGTTCTTCCTGCAATTCGGTCTCCCTTCTTTGTTTTTTTATTAGCGTAACAGCACCCAGCGCCGCCAGGAGTATGGAAAGTATAATGGAGAGGAGGGTGCCAATGGTGGCGGCTGTCCAAAAACGGGCACCGGCACGCGGTGCAGTAGCCATAGCTTTTGGGACAGCTGCTTTTAAGTCCTCCAGTTCCTGTATGTATGCTTTTCTTTCGGTCAGCGGTAAAAACTTGTCCTGCATAAACGATTGCTGGGCCAGTGTTAGTACCTGGGGTATGGACAAGGGAAACTTTTCGCCCAGTTGGATTTCCTTGGCTTCAATCAGGAATTTTATTTCCCGGATATTACTGGCGGTATCGCTGAAGATGAGTTCTTTTACCGATTGCTCCACCTCCTGTTGTGCCTGACGCATCCGGTCGGATTGGGCAGCCGCGATCCGGCCGGGAATATAAAACAGCCCCAAAAACAGGATCAGGATAATCCCAGTTATTCCAAAAAGATGGGATAAATAGGATAAGTTTTTAGAAAACCAGCTCGAGAATGCTTTGATCATGAGGATGGATGTTTGTAGTGAAAATACCGGACCCTCTAATATACACCGCTTTGACTATAGCAACCGGCTGCAGGGGATAAATCAAGTTCTTTAAAAGGTTATACCTCACCCTCGGTCCCTCTCCTGAAGGAGAGGGGACCCGGCAGCAGATATTTATCGGACTTTAGTAGTGACGTATAGGCTTTTGAACTTTTTTCACCTATAGTTGACAGATGACAGTTGACAGAAAGAAGGACCTTTCAAAAACCTGTACGGCTCCTCTATCTGCGCAATCCTTTTTTTAATCTGTGTAATCTGCGATCCAACTTCTTCAAAACCCCATATAGTTCTAAAAAGGGTATTCTTCCTCCTAAAGCTTTCAAGAAAAACAAAGAACCCTCCCACCTGTCATGCCGAACTTGTTTCTGCATATCCTGCACCTGCAGTCTCTTTTTTCCTAGTGCACTTTGGTGCCATGGTGGTCCAAAACCAACTCTTTTAAAAACCCATATACCC
>JAEWAC010000139.1 GCA_023391895.1 Bacteroidota bacterium | reverse complement strand
AAGAATCCGTGGGGACGGCCGTTGATGCCATTCTTGGGCTGTTGGCTTTGATACTGGGCTTTACCTTTTCCATTACTTCATCGCGCTTTGCCGACCGCAGGGAGCTGGTGGTACAACAGGCTAACGCCATTGGCACCAGCTACCTGCGCACCAGCCTGCTACCGGAAAAGCAGAAAACAGAAATCCGCAGGCTTTACCAGGAATACATAGACATTCTGGTTCAGTTTAAACGCACCGAGGATGTAAACAAAGATCTTAAGAGGCTTGGAGACATACAAATGGCTATCTGGAACCAAACGGCATCTTTGACGCATGAAAACATGGATTCAGAACTCAGGTCTCTTTTTACCAGTTCAGTAAACGAAGTAATTGACATTGCCAGCAAAAGAGAAACAGTGGCTTTGATTTTCCGGATCTCCGGCTTTTTATGGATATCTCTTTTTTTGCTCTACACTTTAAGTCTTTTTGCCATCGGCTACCAAATGGGCACGAAAGACAAACACAGGATTATTGACATGCCTTTACTGGCAGCAGCAGCGCTAGCCCTTGTGATTGTAATGATAGCCGATATGGATTCATCCGGCCGGGGCCGCTTCCAGGTGAGCCAGCAGCCTTTGGTAAATGTACGGCTGATGATGCAGGAAAAAATAAACTGACGCACCGGCTTTATATACCATGCCTGGCATCGATATGGGGTTTTAAAAAGTGCAGCAACACGGGTTAAAAACAAGACACTGGCAACGGCACATCTATTATTGCCGCTTACAACAAGCAAAAATGATGGCAACAGGTAAAAGGATCAATGAACCTGACATTCAACAATACGAACAATACATAAAATGCAGGTGATGGTACCAGTTAAGTAATCCCCTGTTTCACCTTGCTTTTACAAAACCGGGTCACCCTAAAAATAGTTTGGCAGAGCAGCTGTATAAACGCTTAATGCCTGAATGCGTTTTTTGTTCCGAAGGCAATCCAAATACAGAACCGCCCGCTTTGCCAAAAATTATAAAATTTGGCAGTTTGGGGCCCGGATAATTTTGAAGTACACCAGGAATGATCAAACTTGCACTTACAACAAATACAACCCGTTCATAACAGAACAGGTCTTTGAAAACCCACTCCTTTTTTTCTGATCGGCACCTTAAACAGGATAATTAACTCCAAAACTTTTTGTCAATATGAAATGGGCCAATAATTCAGAAGATGATGCGTTAATCAGGCTCTTTTACGAAGGTCATCAACCGGCATTTGAAAAACTGCTGCAAAGACACCAGCGCCGGCTCTTTTTGACCGTATTTCGACTGATCAGGGACCGGCATCGTTCAGAAGACCTGCTCCAGGAAGTTTTCATCAAAATCTATAAAGCGCTGCAGGAAGGCCGCTACCGCAATGGAAGCAGTTTTTCTTCCTGGGTACTGCGCATCACCCGCAATCATTGCCTGGATCATTTAAAAAGCACCAAACATGGCATTGTTGTTTATATGGAAGTATTGCAGACAAACCAGCCATATGAAGAAAGCATGGAAAGCTCCTGGATCAACGAACAAAATAGCCAACGGGTCAGGAGCCTGGTGACTTCCTTACCCCGGAATCAACAAACCGTAATCACCTACCGGTTTTACAAGGGCATGAAGTTCAAAGAAATTGCAGTCCTTACCGATTGCAGTATTAATACCGTGCAGGCCAGGATGCGATACGCTCTGGCAAAGATGCGAAAGCTGATGATGCAAGAGCAGCCAGGACATAGCAAACTGGGAGCCAACTGAAAACAACACTTTTAGGCAGAAAACTCTGGAATCCCATGTTTTGCAATGCACAGGTACTTTATGAAGCGCCACCAGGATCAACCGCTTTGCTGGAATAACTAAAAAACAGCTTCGATATGAAAAACCTTTTCCTGTTGCTGACCGCACTTTTCCTGTATGCTTTAACTGCTGCCCAAACCTTTACCATGGGTAAAAAGTGCAGGGAGCAAAACAATAATGGCATCAATTTATTAAAAGAAAAAAAGTACCAGGAAGCACTGGACTCATTTACCCTCATGGAAAAGTCCTGCACCACAAAAGACGCTAAAGAAGCTACCGCTGTGGGAAAAGCCGAGGCCCTGAACGGCCTGGGCAGGTATGAAGAAGCCATTGAAGCCAGCAATGCCGCCTTGAAGGTGAGTAAGAACAAGAGCCTGAATGGGCTTTTTCAAAAAGCGGTGGCGCAAAACAAGCTACAGCAGCATGATGCGGCCAATGCCACCTTTTCCCAGATGATAGCCCTTACGGAAAAAAACCAGGACACCAAAGCAAGAGCCTCCAACTATGCCACCTTATCCCTGCTCCACTGGCGCCAGCTGGGTAATAAAGATAGTGCTGATTATTACCTAGAAAAGGCAATGGCACTAGACCCGTCGAACCCGGATCTTGTAGTACAAAGTGGCGACATGCTGTGTGATGAAAAAAAGTATGATGCCGCATTTGAGCAATATGATAAAGCCGTTGCCATGGGCAAAAATGACCTTGATATGTATCAGGCGCGCAGTAATGCCCGCATGAAAATGGTGCAGGAAAAATACCAGACCACCAATGCGCAGGAATTGCGTGATAAAATGTCTGCCCAGGAAAAAAATCAATTGTGTACAGAACTTAATAAAGCCATATCACTGGGCTTAAGAGATATGAAGCAAGATATGTTTGCATCCCTGGTTTGTAAATAATTAAAACTCAAAATCATGCGAAAAGTAATATTATACACAGGCCTTGCAGCCGTACTGATTACCGGCTGCAAAACCATGAACAAGCAGCAAAAAGGAACCCTCATCGGTGCTGGAGGTGGCGCTGCTATAGGTGCGGCTGTTTCCAAGGGCAGTATCTGGGGCATACTGGCCGGAGCTGCCATTGGCGGTACCGCCGGCAACCTCATTGGTAAAAAAATGGATAAGCAGGCAAAGGAGTTGCAACAGGCCGTACCTACAGCCCAGGTGGAGCGGGTGAGCGAAGGCATTAACGTAACATTTGAATCGGGTCTGATGTTCAACATCAACTCTGCGGAGATCAGCGATACCTACAAAAATGATCTGACCAGCGCCGCAGAAGTATTTAATAAATATCCCGAAACCAATATTGTAATTGAAGGGCATACGGATGATACAGGAAGTGATGAATATAACATGACCTTGTCTGAAAAAAGAGCCAACGCGGTAAAGGACTTTTTTATTTCAAAAGGCATTAGTGCCAACCGGCTTACCACCAAATGGTATGGCGAAACACAGCCCAAGTATCCCAACGATAGCGAAGCCAACCGTCAGAAAAACCGCCGCGTAGAACTGGCAGTTGTTGCCAATGATAAAATGAAACAGGAGGCAAAGGAAGGCAAGCTTGAATAAAAAGTAGTTATGTACTGGCATTGCGCTTATGCTTTCAGAAGGGCAAGGTGGGGAGTCATACTGGTCCTGCTCATTAATGCAGCAGCTGCCCAGCAATTCAATTCAGATAGTTGGTTGTCAAAACCCCATGGCATGGTAACGCTCATTCCTACGGTTGGCGAACGCAACACCATGATCATGAATACCTACTCCCTTTTTCCTAAGTGGGAATTTACCATGGCAGCCTACCTGTATAACAACGACAACGATCCTACTACCAACGATGGATATTCCACCTCGCTTTATACCAAGTATATGTTTTATGAGAACAAAGCACAAACAGGTGGCGCAGCGGTTAAAGCAGGCACCGGTATGTTCCCCGGCACGCTGGATGCAGACTTAAGAGTGAAAGATGCTTTCAAAACCTATTGGATCAATACGCCGGTTACCATACCCTTTTTTAACAATGTCCTTTCCTGGGACCTCATGCCCGGTGCCAGCATGACCGTAGATTATGAAAACGAAGGAAGAACGGCCTGGGCATTCACCTACTCCACACGTTTGGCCTGGTATATTTTTGGCCCCAAAGCCTCTGTTGTCGGGGAAGTATTTGGTGCTGCGGGTGAAACGGGAACCATTCCCGAATACAAGTTTGGGCTGCGTTGGGAACCCAGCCAATACGCCGTTTTTGCGCTTACCTATGGCCAGGAATTTACCGGCACCAACGGGGCCGGCTTTGAATTCGGCATCATGTTGTTTACGCC
>JAEWAC010000018.1 GCA_023391895.1 Bacteroidota bacterium | reverse complement strand
ATATTACCCTTCTCATTGGCGGACTGATGTTCTTTGTAATGTATGTGTGGTTCAAAGCCCGCAAGATCAAAAACCGCTATGTGGAGTTTGTACGGCTGGAGCATTATATTCCTAAGATACAGGAGCTGAGCAACGACCGCTCGGTACCCAAATACGCCACCCACCTGGTGTACCTGACCTCGGCCGACAACCCCAAGGAAATCGAGCATAAAATCATTTATTCCATCCTCAACCGCAAACCCAAGCGGGCCGACATTTACTGGTTTGTGCACGTAGATACGCTGGACGACCCCTACACCATGGAGTACAAGGTCGATCATATTATTCCCAACGATATCATCCGCGTAGAGTTTCGACTGGGTTTTAGGGTTGAGCCCCGCATCAATTTGATGTTCCGCAAAGTGGTGGAAGACCTGGTGGCCAATAAGGAAGTGAACATTACCAGCCGCTACGAAAGCCTTGAGCGCAGCAATATTGTGGGCGACTTCCAGTTTATTGTAATGGAAAAATACCTGAGCCAGGACAACGACCTGCCCATTTGGGAGCGCATGCTCATGAAGTTCCACTTCTGGCTCAAGGACATCAGCCTGTCGGAAGAAAGGGGCTTTGGCCTGGATACCAGTACCGTTACCATCGAAAAGTTCCCGCTGATTGTAGCCCCGGTTACCAACCTGCGGCTCAAGCGGCTGCCCAACGATTAGGAACGCCTTCTTTCAAAAACCCATATAGCTTTTGGATGCCGAAAGGCTTTTTTCTGTAAACGCTACTGTTAAGATTAGTATAAATAACTTTTTTTATATAACCTTTAGGCCTAGATTTCCTTTTAATAAGAAAAACCATACCATGACTAAAATTTACACCCTAATTGCTTTTTCTCTCCTTTCCCTGGCTGCCTGCAAGTCTGCCACCAAAGCTTTTGACCACGGCGATTATACCAACGCTATTGAAAAAGCCGTAAAAAAACTGCAGAAAGACCCGCATGATGCCGAAATGAAATCGGTGCTGCAACAAGCTTATAAATATGCCGTAAGCCAGCACCAGGAGCAGATCCGGATTTTATCCGGCAGCACAGCCGACAACCGCTGGGAACAGATTTACTTTCAGTACAACCAGTTGCAAGGCCTGTATAACAAGATTCAGCAGTCGCCGGCAGCCATGCAGGCCGCCAAACCGGTCAACTATGCCGAGCACGTAAATACCTATAGAGACAAAACAGCCGAGGCCTATTACGAAAGGGGCATGGTGCTTTTAAACAAAGACGATGACGAGCGCCGCAGCTACCGCGAAGCTTATTATGAATTCAGGAACGCTTTAAAGTACAAGCCCAACGACCGCACCATCACCGACAAATTAAACGAAGCCAAAGATCTGGCCACCATCAACGTATTGATTGCACCCATGGACCGGCAGGGCGGCTTTTTGTACAGCAACAATCACCAGATCAAAAATTTTCAGAACGACGTGTTGCGGAACATCCGCAACAACATCAATTACGAGTTTGTCAACTTTTATACCGAGTGGGACAACCGCAACAATACCAAAAGACCGGACGAAGTGCTGGACCTGCGCATCGGCAACTTTCAAATGGGCCGCCCTTATGACGAAAACAAAACCCGGGAAGTATCGAAAGAAGTAGTGGTTAAAGAAAGGGTGTACAGCAAAGATTCGGTGGTGAAGGAATATGCTAAGGTGTATGCAAAAATTACCACCACCAAACGCACGCTGGTGTCTACGGCCGACCTGCAGCTGACTACCACCGACCCGGAAAATCGTGTGTTATGGAGCGATCTCCTGCGCAGTGAGCACCGCTGGATTTCGGAGTTTGCCACCTATACCGGCGATGAAAGAGCCCTGAGCGAGAGCGACAAAGCCCTGCTTAACCGCCAGGACCGCACGCCGCCCCGCGAAGAAGAAGTAGTGGATGAATTACTGAAAAAGCTGCAAACCGACGTAACCTACCGCCTGCGCAATTACTACAGCCGCAGTTACTAACCGGCGTCAGTGCAATATGGGGTTTTGAAAGAAATGGAGTTTGCATAAAAAAACGTCCTTTCTTTTAAAACCCCTTATCTGTTTTAGAGGCATTTGGAGTAACCATACATGATCATCTTCAAATGGATTGGATTTTTACTACTGGCACTTCCCGGATAAAGTAGCAGAACAACCCGCAACGGCCGCTAATACTTCATATGGGGTTTTAAACCATTTACGATACCACCGGCACTACTTCGCGGCCTTTGTTCTTTTTGATTTTGGACGGTACCGATGCCAGTATTTCTTCTTTTAAAGCCTGTACCAGCCGATGCTTTACATAGTTTCGGTGGGTAACCAGGCTTACCTCCCGCACCGGTGCCGGGCTTTTAAAATAACGCAAATGGTTTTGCTGCCGCCCCGTCATGTCCAGCGTAGCCAGCTCCGGAATAATGGTAATGCCTTCGTTGGTTTCCACCAGCCGCCGCAGGGTTTCTATGCTGCCGGCTTCATAATCAAACTGGGAGGTTTGCTTACTGCTTTTGTGCAACTCGCACAGGTTGATGATCTGCGACCGGAAGCAATGTCCTTCCTCCAGCAACCACAACTTATTGGGATCAATATCTTTTGCCAGCACATAGTTCTTTTTATAAGCTGCATTGTTTTTGGCTACATAAGCAACCAGTTCTTCATAAAAAAGAGGTTCTTCATGAATGCCTGCATCCTGCAAAGGCGTTACCAGCAAGCCTACATCCAGCCTCCCTTCTTTCAACCGTTTTATAATTGCTTCTGTCGTAAACTCATGAATCACCAGTTTTACACTGGGATACCGCTTGGTAAATAAAGGAATAAAAAGCGGTAACAGATAAGGTGCCAGCGTAGGTATAATACCAATTATTAACTGACCATGTAAAATACCTTTATGCACCTGTACAATTTCGTGTATCATATCCCGTTCGGCAATGATTTTTCTTGCCTGCGCTATAATTTCGGTGCCGGCCTGGGTGGCTACTACAGGCTGCTTGCTGCGGTCAAACAGTTGTACACCCAATTCTTCTTCCAATTTTTGAATTTGCATACTCAAGGTAGGCTGTGTTACATAGCACAAAGCAGCAGCCCTGGCAAAATGTTGTGTATTGTCAACAGCAATAATGTATTCCAGTTGTGTAAAGGTCATTGATAGCTTTTATCTATTAGCTGATAAAATTAATCAATTTGCTTTATCAGACAGCACCAGCCACATTTGCATTACAATTAACCAACGTTATGAGTGAAAATAAAAAACTAACAACCGCTTCGGGTATTCCCTACTTTCATCATGAGGATACCATGAGCATCGGCCAAAGAGGCCCGCTGCTGCTGCAAGATTATATCCTGCACGAAAAACTCGCTCATTTTAACCGAGAACGTATTCCCGAAAGAGTCGTACACGCTAAAGGTTCCGGCGCTTTTGGCACCTTTACAGTTTCGCATGACCTAACGCAATATACTCGGGCAAAAGTATTTAATCAGGTAGGTAAGCAAACCAAAGTATTCCTGCGCTTTTCTACCGTGGGTGGTGAAAAAGGTTCAGCCGACACCGAAAGAGACCCACGTGGCTTTGCTGTAAAGTTTTATACAGAAGAGGGCAACTGGGACCTGGTGGGCAACAACACACCGATCTTTTTTATCAAAGACCCCAAAAAATTTCCTGACTTTATTCATACCCAGAAAAGAGACCCCAGAACCAACACCAAAAGTGCTACCATGGTATGGGATTTCTGGAGCCTGAACCCCGAAAGCCTGCACCAGGTGCTGTTTTTATTTTCTGACCGCGGCACCCCTTACAGCTATCGTCACATGCATGGTTTTGGCAGCCACACGTTTAGCTTTATCAATGCCAGCAACGAACGCTTTTGGGTAAAGTTTCATTTTAAAACCCTGCAAGGCATTAAAAACTTTACCGCTGAAGAAGCTGTAAAAATGAAAGGCGAAGATCCTGACTGGGCACAACGCGACCTGGTGGAATCTATAGACCGCGGCGAATACCCACGCTGGGCCGTAAAAGTGCAGATCATGCCCGAAGCAGATGCCAAAACTTACCAATGGAATCCTTTTGACTTAACCAAAGTATGGTTGCAGAAAGATTATCCTTTGCTGGACTTAGGTATACTGGAACTGAATGAAAACCCCGCCAATTATTTTGCCGATGTAGAACAGGCTGCCTTTGCCCCGGCCCATGTGATTGATGGCATTGGTTTTTCGCCGGATCGTATGTTGCAGGGCAGGATTCTTTCTTATCCGGACGCCCATCGCTACCGCTTAGGTGCCAACTACGAGCAAATACCGGTTAACCGTTGTCCTTTTGCAGTGAACAATTACCAGCGTGATGGTGTCATGCGGGTAGATGGAAACGGCGGAAGCAACCCCAATTATTTCCCGAATAGTTTTGACAATATCAAGCCCGATGAAAGCTACAAAGAGCCGGCCTTAACACTCGACTCCAATGTAGCAGACTGGACAGCCGCAATGCGGAAGGTGAAAACGATCATTATTCCCAACCGGGTATCTTTTACAGGGAAGTACTCAGTAAGGAAGATAAGAAAAGCATGGTAAGCAACATTGTAGGTGCTATGAACGGCATAACCGGACCTAAACGTGCCGAAATCATCAACCGCCAGTTATGCCACTTTTTCCGAGCCGATGTAGGCTTAGGAATAGCAATAGCCCAAGGATTAGGAATAGCATTAGAAGATTCAATGCCCTTGAAACACCCCACTCCTCAACAAGCCCTGGAACAATAAATAGATTGGATTTAAAAAGAAGAGTGTATCAACCATCCCACTTAAGCGGGATGGTTTTTTTCTTGTAAAATCACTTCTCTGTCTGATACAGTTAAATGGTAAGTACCACCTACTTTCAAAGCATAGTTTTCCTTTTCATGGCTTACCGGGAAGCCAAAGCAAATGGGAAAATCATACGCCTTTACCTGCTCATAAATAATTTCATATGCCGTTTTCCCAAAAGGCCTTTCAGTGTCTTTGCTATCGGTAAAACCGCCTATGATGAGGCCGGCCAGCTTTTTTAGTTTACCACTGCGTTTGAGCTGCAGCAGCATCCGGTCAATGTTGTACAGGTACTCGCCTACGTCTTCCAAAAACAAAATTTTGTCCTTGGTGCCCGGCTCTGAATCCGTACCAAGGGTATGCGCCAGCAGGCAAAGGTTACCGCCTACCAGTACGCCGGTGGCTTCCCCCTTATGATTGAATGCATGACCGCTGCACTCGTACTGAGCCAGTTTGCCTTCCAAGGCGTCTTTTAGAGATTGGATATAAGGATTATGAAACGCATCTTCGTTGAAAGCGGCTGCCATGGGCGCATGCAGACTGGCAATTTTATAATTGGCCAGCAGATGGGCATGTAGCACCGTAATATCGCTGAAGCCCACAATCCATTTGGGATTTTTTTTGAACTTTTTAAAACTCAGGTCATCAACAATGCGGCTCACGCCGTACCCGCCGCGGGCACATAAAATGGCATGGATGTTTTCGTCATCCAGCATGGCCTGCAAATCGGACAGCCGTTCTTCATCGGTGCCGGAAAAATAATTGACGGAATTGCTTTGCGTGGTAGCACCCAGCACCACATTGTAGCCCCAGTCTTCCAGCGCGGCAATACAGGCTTGCATTTTTTCCAAAGCCATATATCCGGCCGGTGCTACCATACCAATGGTGGCGCCTTTTTTCAAATAGGGGGGGAAAGTGATCATATTATTTCAGTTAACAAAACTTCTTCGACCGTTATTTTCAGCTGATGTTTAATACCGCACTTCATGGCAAAATTAGCCCTTTGATGCCCTACCGGAAAGTCAAAGCAAATCGGATAGTTGTACTCCTGTACCTTTTCCAGCACAATCTCCTGCAGGCTTTTACCAAACTCCTCGCCTTCATCATCCGGCTTAATGTTGAAGCCGCCTACAATCAGGGCCTTTAAATGCCGGAGCTTGCCGGAGCGTTTCAGGTTCCAGAACATGCGGTCAATGCTGTACAAATATTCGCCGGTATCTTCAACAAATAAAATTTTTCCTTTGGTATCAATGTCCGACGCACTGCCGGCCATGGATTCCAGTATTTTAAGGTTGCCGCCCACCAGCATGCCTTCGGCAGTGCCCAGCTTGTTTTGTATATGGGGCAGGGCTGTGTACGTCATGGGCTTACCACTCAGCGCCTCATGGATGGAGGTAATGGTTTGCACCTGTATGGGGTCGGCCAGGCTCCAGTCCATGGGAAAGCTGTTGGTCATTTTAGAATGAATAGAGGCGGCCTTGCAGTGGGTGTGTATGTGGTTGTGCAAAATGGTGATATCGCTAAAGCCAATCAGCCACTTGGGTTTTTGTTTGAATTGGGTCCAGTTGACCTGGTCTATGATG
>JAEWAC010000462.1 GCA_023391895.1 Bacteroidota bacterium | reverse complement strand
TTTTAAAGAAGTTAACAGGAGATGCTGAAACCAGTTCAGCATGACAGAAGGGAGAGGCGTTACGACTGCTTTAAAGGCCTATAAGTGAAAAAAAAAGAAGAATCCATATGAACTTTTGAAGAAGTTCCTGCTGTCAATTGTCAACTATCATCAGCCAACCTTATATGGGTTTTTAAAGAAGTGGTAAAAGCTTCAAAACCCCACTCCGCCCCACATCCGTGAAATCAGTTATCAAAATCCCAATATACGTAATTACCTTTGTGCCCCTTTAAATTACGCATGACAGACCTTATACAAAAAATCAAAAAAGACCGGCTGCCCAAACACATTGCCATTATTATGGATGGGAATGGCCGCTGGGCCAAAGAGCATGGCAAAGACCGCCTGTACGGTCATTACCATGGAGTAGAAAGCGTACGCAACATTGTAGAAGGCTGTGCGGAGCTGGGCGTTCAATACCTTACCTTATATGCTTTTTCTACCGAAAACTGGGACCGGCCAGAGTACGAAGTGGTGGGCCTGATGGAGCTTTTGGTAAAAACCATTCGCGGCGAGGTGGAAAGCCTGAACAAAAACAACATCCGCCTGCACGTTATTGGCGACATCAACATGCTGCCGGCCTATGCCAAAAAAGAGCTGGAAGAAGCCCTGCACATTACCGCAAAAAACACCGGCTTAAACCTGATTATGGCCCTGAGCTACAGCGGCCGCTGGGAGCTGCTGAACGCGGTAAAAAACATTGCCTGGGAGGTAAAAAGCGGCAAGCTGAACGTGGAGGAAATAGACCAGGATACCCTGCAGCAATTCCTCACCACCAGTGCCTTCCCCGACCCGGAGCTGATGATCCGCACCAGCGGCGAGTTCCGCATTTCCAACTTTTTGCTGTACCAGCTGGCTTACGCCGAGCTGTATTTTACCAATGTACGGTGGCCAGACTTTAGAAAAGCCGACCTTTACGAAGCCATTATTGATTACCAGGGCCGTGAACGGCGCTTTGGCAAAACCAGCGACCAGGTAAAAAAAGTTTGAAGACTATAGTCTTCAGTTTAAAGTTATTGCATCTGAATACAAGGTATCTTTCAACTCCTGACTAGAGACTAAAAACAATAGACTAAAGACTTTAAACAATATTCTTATTTAACAAAACGGTTTGAAAATTACGTTTAATTTGCTTCCCAAAGCTTTTTAATTAGCGCCTTTTAGCGACCGACTGAATACTAGACCACATGCAACAAATCTTATCCCGGTTTTTTACAGCTGCCTTAGCCCTTTGTGCCACAGCCTTTGCTGCTACTGCACAAATACCCGATACCACGCGGCCAACATCTGTAGATCCCAATCTGCTCTCGCTGGAAAATGCCCGCACCCCTAAGGAATATACCATCAGCTCCATTAAAATCACCGGCCTGGCTTACCTCGACCAGGATATTGTGGCTTCTATTTCGGGTCTGCAGGTAGGCGATAAGATTATGATACCCGGCGGCGATGCTTTTTCCAAAGCCATCAACAACCTGTGGCGCCAAAAGTTTTTTTCCGACGTACAGATTTTTATTACCGATGTAAAAGACAACCAGATTGCCGTTGAAATCAACGTGCAGGAAATGCCCAAGCTAGGTAGCTTTAAATTCGAAGGCGTTAAAAAGTCAGAAGCCGACGAACTGAAAACCAAAACCGCTTTAACCCGCTCTACCATCATTACCGAAAACACCCGGCGCAATGCGGTAGAAGCCATTCAAAAATACTATACCGACAAAGGCTTTAAAAACGTGCAGGTTCGCATAGAGGAGAAAAAAGACACCTCTATGATCAATGCCAACCGCCTGACCTTTTATATTACCAAAGGCCGCAAGGTGCGGGTCAACGATATCAACTTTTTCAACAACGAGGCGGTAACCGACCTGAAGCTGAAAAAAGAAATGAAAGGCACCAAGGAAATGACCCGGATCACGCTGTACCCCAACAAAGTGCCCAGCCCCTATGGTGTAAACGAAACCATGCCGGCCAGTGAGTATATGCAGGACTGGGGTTTTCTGTCGCCTTCCAAAACCAAAAACTTTTTAGATCCCTACGTACGCATCAAGTTGTTCAGCGGCGCCAAGTTCGATCAAAAGAAGTATGACGAGGATAAGGAAAAGATCCTGAACCGCTACAATGCCCTGGGCTACCGCGATGCGCAGATTGTAGACGATACGCTTTATTATACGCCTGATGGTAATTTAAATATTGACATTAAGGTAGACGAAGGCCGCCGCTATTACTTTGGCGACATTGCTTGGAGGGGCAATACCAAGTATTCCGATTCTTTGCTGAACGTGGTGCTGGGCATCAAAAAAGGGGACGTGTACAATTTGGACATCCTGAACAAGCGCCTGGGCAAGCAGTTGTCTCCCGAGGGCGGCGACATCAGCGGCCTATACATGGATGATGGCTACCTGTTCTTTCGTGTAGACCCGGTAGAGACGGCGGTGTACAACGACACCATCGACCACGAAATCCGCATTGTGGAAGGGCCGCAGGCTACCATCCGCAACGTAGGCATTTTTGGTAACGACAAAACAAAGGACCACGTGATCCGCCGGGAACTGCGTACGGTGCCGGGCGAAAAGTTCAGCCGTACGGACCTGATCCGCTCTCAGCGCGAACTGGCCAACCTGCAATACTTTAACCAGGAAACCATCAACCCCGGTGTCGTGCCCAACCAGGAAGACGGTACCGTGGACATCAACTGGCAGCTGGAAGAAAAATCATCCGACCAGTTGGAGTTGTCGGCCGGCTGGGGTGGCGGTATTGGTTTGACCGGTACCCTGGGTGTGTCGTTCAACAACTTTTCCATTAAGAATATATTGAAGAAAGAGTCGTGGGATCCCCTGCCAACCGGCGATGGCCAGAAGCTGAGCCTGCGGATTCAATCCAATGGTAAGGCCTACCAGTCGTACAACTTTTCGTTTACGGAGCCCTGGTTGGGTGGTAAAAAAAGAAACTCTCTTTCTTTCTCGCTGTACAAAAGCAACTTCCGCAATGGTTTATACAACCCATACACTGGTAAATATCAGTTTAGTACAAACAACAGCCTGAGTACATTTGGTGCATCCGTATCATTGGGCAAGCAGTTGAAATGGCCGGATGACTATTTCAGCCTGGTATACTCGCTCAACTATACCCAGTACAAGCTAAACAACTATGGTTTGTTCCCGGGCTTTGCCAACGGTATTTCGGACAACGTGAGCCTGAAGCTGGCCCTGCAGCGTTCTTCTGTATACGATCCTACGTTCCCGCGCAGCGGGTCTAACTTTGTGGCCAGTGTGCAGCTTACGCCGCCTTATTCTTACTTAAACCCCGATATCGTTACATCGGCCAATCCTTACCGCAACCCCGAGTACCACAAGTGGCGCTTTAACGCCGAATGGTTTGTGCCTATTGGCAAGCCGATGGGGGCTGATAAAAACCGCCAGTTTGTATTGAAAATGGCGGCCAAGTACGGCTTTATGGGCCGCTACAACCGCAAGCTTGACTACTCGCCTTTTGAGCGCTTCCAGGTGGGTGGCGACGGTATTACCAACAGCATGGGTTTGCTGGGTTACGACATCATTGCCCTGCGCGGGTACCCGGTTTTTCAAACCTCCGATCCGTCTATCAACCCCGACCTGAACCAGGCAAGCGAATTTTTTACCATTTTCAACAAATACTCGCTGGAGCTGCGCTATCCGCTGGTAACCAATCCTGGCAGTACCATCTATGGCCTGACCTTTTTCGATGCCGCCAACGGCTGGTATTCCATGAAGGACTACAATCCTTTCCGCCTGCGCCGCAGTGTAGGTGTTGGTATGCGTTTCTTCCTGCCCATGTTTGGTTTGCTGGGCTTTGACTACGGCGTTGGTTTGGACCGCATGCAGCCGGGTGAAAAAGGCCTGAAAAATATCGCCCGCTTTACGTTCATGCTGGGCTTTGAACCGGAATAATTGGGTAAAGAATATGGAACAAGGAACAGGGAATGTTGAATGAAGAAGTAAGGAGCGAGTGTTCAATTGTAAGAGAAAAAAGAACATTTTACTTTGTTTTCAACCCGTTAACATTAAACTTTAGACTTTAAACTTTAAGCTATATGAAAAAAGTGTTGCTCCTTGCCTTCAGCTTTATGCTTTTTGCTTTTAGCGTACAGGCACAGCGCTACGCCATTATTGACACCAAGTATATCCTGGATAAAATGCCGGAATACAAGCAGGCGCAGAAAAACCTGGACGACCTGGCGGCCGGCTGGCAAAAAGAAATAGACGGCATGCAGCAGGAACTGGACCGGATGTATAAAGATTTTGAGGCAGAACAGGTAATGCTGAGCGATGATTTAAGAAAAAAAAGAGAAGACCAGTTGTTTGTAAAAGAAAAGACCCTGCGCGACCTACAGCGTCAGCGCTTTGGCTTTGAAGGCGAATTGTTTAAAAGAAGACAGGAATTGATTAAACCCATACAGGATAAAGTTTACAATGCTGTGCAAAAGCTGGCCGTACAGCGGGGTTATGACTTTATTTTGGATAAAAGCGAAGGAATTACGGTTATATTTGCCGACCCCAAGCTGGAAAAAAGCGAAGACGTGCTGAAAGAACTGGGCGTAAAATAAAATTTAAATAAAAATCCATAAGGGTACAACCATTACTGACAAAAAAGAATCATAACTAAAATTCACAATCAATTTCTCATGAACAAAATCAAATTATTTTTAATTGCTGCAATCATTACCCTATCTGCAGGCAGTGCTACGGCGCAAAAGTCTGGTTTCATCAGTGTAGATAACGTAGTGGCATTGATGCCTGAAGTGGCAAAACTGGATTCTACCTTACAAAAATTCCAGAGAGACTCCCTGAATCCTCAGTTTACTTTTATGGTGCAGGAGTACAACCGTAAGGACAGCATGGTCAATACAAAAGATTCTGTAAAATATACAGCGCAGGTGCGCAACCAGATCCGCCAGGAGCTGCAGGGTTACGCTTACCAGATCCAAAACTGGCAGGCTATTGTACAACAGGAAATGCAAGGCAAGCAACAAGAGCTGTTGGAGCCGATCTACCGCAAAGTCATGAAAGCCATCAATGACGTGGCCAAAGAAAGCGGTTACGCCTATGTGTACAACCAGGAGGCTTTACTGGTAGCACCACCGGCCGACGACCTGCTGCCGCTGGTAGCTAAAAAACTGGGCCTTAAATTGCCGGCCGGCGCCAGTGCACCCGCCGCCGCCGCCAATGCGCCAAAAAAATAACCAGTCACTTATATAGATATTTGAAAAAGTCCTGCATACCCGGCAGGACTTTTTATATTTAAGGTTGATTCAAACAAAGAACAGAGATGGGACCTATAGGCGTTTTCGATTCAGGTTATGGTGGCTTAACGGTTTTACGGGAGCTGGTCAACCAGTTGCCGCAGTATGATTATTTGTATTTGGGCGATAATGCCCGTACGCCCTACGGCAACCGTTCTTTTGAAACCGTATACCGCTATACCCTGCAGTGCGTGGAGTGGCTGCTAAAACAAGGGTGCCCGCTCATTATCCTGGCCTGCAATACGGCCTCTGCCAAGGCGCTGCGCACCATACAGCAAAACGACCTGGAGCGCTTAAATCCTCAGGCGCGGGTGCTGGGTGTGATAAGACCCACCACCGAAATTATCGGGCAATACACTCAAAGCGGCAACATCGGCATCCTGGCTACCACGGGTACGGTACAGTCCCGCTCTTATGTGCTGGAGGTACAAAAGTTTTACCCGCAGCTACACATAGAGCAGGAGGCCTGCCCCATGTGGGTACCCCTGGTGGAAAACGGGGAGCATAAGGGCAGCGGGGCCGACTACTTTGTAAAAAAACACATAAACCACATTTTAGCGGCCAATCACCGCATCGATACCCTGCTGCTGGCCTGTACCCATTACCCACTGCTGAAAGAAAAAATACAGCAGTTTCTGCCCCCTAACATCAAGCTCCTGTCGCAGGCCGATATTGTAGCCCATAGCCTCAAAGATTATTTGCACCGGCATCCTGAAATAGAAGAACGCATTAACCAGCAAGGAGATCGGCAGTTTTATACTACCGATTCGGTGGAAGACTTTAATCAAAAAGCCACTACTTTTTTTGGCGAAGCGGTGCAGGCCCGTCATGTAGACCTGTAAATACAACCCATGCAGCAACAGTTCCGTAAAACCTTATATGGCTTTTTTAACAAATTATCCGGCCTGCAGATGAAAGCCAGCGGTTGTTTTGTACACTTTTTTAAAACCCCATATCAAGATCCCTGCTGCTGTCCTGCCATGGGAAGAAATTCAGGCATTGCTATTGCATAAAGTGCTGTACCATGCTCATTGGTATGGAAAAATGAAAACATTTTTAAAGCACGAATTATGAACTATACAGAAAACTTTCAAGGCATTAAGATTGACGTACAGGCCGTTGACATTACTATTGGCGATGAATTGCAACAGCGGATAAGAGATATGATTACCAAACTGCAGCGGCATGTGTCGGAGGTAAACTGGGCGGATGTGTACTTTAACATTGAAAGAGGGCAGTCCACCAATACCAAGGAGGTGAGTGTGCGGCTGGGCATTCCCGGAGCCGATGTGTTTGCCTCCGACTCCGGTGAAGACTTTCTGCCCCTGATGAAAAGCGTGGAAGAAAAACTACGCCGGCAGCTGGAAAAAAAATAAAGCATCAAAGCCCGGCCGTACAGTGTGCGGCCGGGCTTTGTATTTATGGGGTATCCATTCCTTTTTTAAAGTACCATTTGGTTATACAGTTTTTCCAGGGCTTCCTGGGGGTTGGTGCACAGGCCCGGATGCACCTTGGAGGTTTGCACCACCGTGCTTCGGGTAGCGGTAAGCCAGCGAAAGCGCGAGGCCATATCCAGCTTGCCAATGGGGCCAGCCGCTGCACCACCCAGGCTAATGCGTTCAAAGGCGTGCAGGTGGGCTTCAATTTCGGCTATATCCAGGGTTGGGCAAAAGGCCAGCAGTCGCTCCCGGTTCAGTTGAAATAGGGTTTTTAAAAACTTAGCCTGCTTGCAATAAAGAATAACGCCCACGTTGATAAACTCTTCACGTTCCACCCTGGGTACGACGCGAATGACGGCGTACTCAAATAAGTGATTGTCTTGCATACTGCGCTTCTTTTACAAAGATTTGGGATGCGGCCACCCGGCCGGTTAAAAATTGGGTGTAAACTTGCCGTTTTTCAGCGGGCGATTCTGTTGAACCATTGGTCTGCAACCAGTCTTCGGGTACGGCGGCCACAATGGCGGCAATGCGTTCGGGTGTCAGCAGGGTGCGAAACTCTGCATCCACGGTTTCCAGTTCGGAAGCCCAGGGCAGCAGCACGTGATCTTTTACCTGCTGAAAAGGCCGCCGCGACTGCTCCTCCCAGTTGCTCCAGCTATGATGAAAATAAAGGGCTGCCCCATGGTCGATCAGCCATAATTCTTTTTGCCAGGTGAGCATATTGGTGTTGCGGCAGGTACGGTCTACATTGGTCAGCAAGCAGTCCAGCCATACAATGCGGGACGCCAGAAGGGCATTTACCTTGGTAACCGTGGGGTCAAAGGTGATAGCGCCGGACAGGTAATGCAGCGCCAGGTTTAAGCCTGCGCTAAACTTGAGCAGGTCCTGTATTTCCTCGTCGGGCTCGGTGCGGCCAAAGGCCGGGTCTACCTGTGCAAAAACAATTTCGGGAACTTTAAAACCCAGTGTGCGGGCCAGTTC
>JAEWAC010000433.1 GCA_023391895.1 Bacteroidota bacterium | reverse complement strand
GGCTGGGTGCCCATCCGTCGCAGTCGGCCACGGTGGAAGTAGAAGGAGCATCCAGGCCGCTGGTGCAGCTGATACAAGAGCAGCCGGCTGCTGTTTTGGGCGAACGGGTGGCGCAGCAGTTTGGTACGCTTCCTTTTTTGCTAAAGGTGTTGGATGTAAGACAAATGTTGTCTATACAGGTGCACCCGGATAAGGCGTCGGCCCAACAAGCATTTGAAGCAGAAAACAGGGCTGGCGTACCCCTGAACGCCTTCAATCGCAATTATAAGGATGACAATCATAAACCGGAACTGATGGTAGCCCTGGGCGAGTTTTGGCTGCTGCACGGTTTTAAGCCGGAAGACCGGTTAAGAGAGGTACTGGCATCGGAGCCGGACTTTGAATTTTTGCTCGACGAATTTGAGCAGGGCGGATATGAAGGCCTGTACAAAAGGGTGATGACCATGGATCAGCAGGAAGTGAATGCTGTGCTGAAGCCGGTGGTAAGCCGCATCCTGCCATTGTACCGCAATGGCGAGCTGCAGAAAAAGCACGAAGACTTTTGGGCCGCCCGGTCGGTGGAAACCTTTTGCAAGGGCGAGGATTATGACAGGGGCATCTTTTCCATTTACTTTTTCAACCTGCTGCACCTGCAAAAAGGGGAGGGCATCTACCAGCCGGCCGGCATGCCGCATGCTTACCTGGAAGGGCAGAATGTAGAGATCATGGCCAATTCGGACAATGTGCTGAGGGCCGGTCTTACCGACAAGCATATTGATATAGCAGAACTGATGAAGCATGTTCGGTTTGAAGCCACGGTGCCTCAGGTGATCCCCGCGGGCAGCAACGAAACCGAAACGGTATACAACAGCCCGGCGGCTGAATTTGAATTAAGCCGTTTAACGCTGCCAGCTGAAGCCAAACACCAACTATCCACCACCGGACCGGAAGTTCTGCTGTTGCTGCAAGGAAGAATGGAAGCCGCATCCGGCGGGGTAATTGTGGAATTAAATAAAGGAGAAGCGGTGTTTGCGGCAGCTGGTGCAGATGTGGTGCTAAGCACTGTGGAGCCGAGTACCGTTTTCCGGGTGGTTGTACCGGCAGGTGGAAAAAACTAGGCGCTCCGTATGGATACTTATTTTATTTTTGCGCATTAAACTGCATTGACCAATGAAATTCAATAAATCAGTACTTTTTGTTTTTGCACTGTTGATCATCGCTGCTTCGGTTTACCGCGTATGGGATGGCCGTCCCTGGGGTTTTGTGCCGCAGATGGCCATGGCCCTTTTTGCCGGCGCTGTGATCCGGGACAAAAAGCTGGCGTTTGCCTTGCCGCTGTTGGGCATGTTTATTTCTGATATGTTATACCAGGTGTTGTACATCAGTGGAATTTCAGAAATGCCCGGCTTTTACCGGGGTCAGGCAGTCAACTATCTGTTGTTTGCTTCTTTAACCTTTATTGGTTTTTGGATGCGTAACCTCAATATCGGCCGTATTGCTGCTGGTTCGTTGGCGGCGCCTACGGTTTACTTCCTGCTGAGCAACCTGGTAGTGTGGCTGGGCGGTGGTGGTTACCAGCGGCCTAAAACTCTGGATGGTTTGATGATGTGCTATGTAGATGGCCTGCCTTTTTACAGAGGCTATGTATTAGGAACCATGTTTTTTGTAGTGGTTTTGTTTGGCGCTTACTTTTTGTACCAGAAAAAAACAACCCCACAAAAAAGCCTTGCTTAAAAATAGTAACCCCGCAACTGCGGGGTTTTTTATTGTTGGAGTGCCAATTGGCTAAACCAGTAGTCGTTGTGCCGGAGGGTTTGGGTAAGGGTTACCGGTATGGGTTTTTGAAAAAGTGGGCAATAGGTAACCAACGTATGAAACTCCCCGTTTTCACCACAAGGGTCCATGCCCAGTTCCTCTAATTCTTCTACCAGTTCAGGTGTTAACCGCCGGCCCAGGTAGCGGCTGCCCATGGTGTCGTTGCAGCTGACAATCAGTGTTTCAATGTTGGCGTCCAGCATCTGCATCACCAGTGTTTTGCGGTCTTGCTTCCACAAGGGTAAAACGGCCTGCAGTCCTGTCTGGCTACACACTTTTTCTTCCCACTCCCTATGAGCAACCAGGTCAATGTCGCCAAAGATGGCATGGGTGACGCCATATAGGTTTTTTAAATGTTTTAAGGCTTCCGTAAAATGCGCTTCATAGGTTTGCCAGGAGGCTGCAATCAAATGCACCGGCCAGCCTGCGGCCTGGGCCTGTGCTTTCAATATAACATCCGGGATTCCATGCGAGCGGGAAATTTTTCCCTCTTCATTCAGTACATTCAATAGCACGACCGGCTCATAACCTTGTGCCAGGGCCTGCATAGCTGCAAAACAACTGTCCTTACCACCGCTCCACGATACCAATGCTTTTGGGCGCATGCTTATAAGTTCAGCGAGTTAATGTCCATTTCATAGCCTTCGTCTACCAGCAAATGTTTGCCGTCGGCAGCCGTGGTGGCCAAAACATCGCAGCGGTTGTTGTACACGTTATCGGCATGGCCCTTTACCCACACAAACTGGATGTGGTGTTGTTTGTACAGGTTGTAAAATTTCACCCACAGGTCTTTGTTTTTTTTGCCGCCGGCAAAGTTGGTCGCCAGCCATTTGTTCAGCCATCTTTCCTTGACGGCTTTTACAATGTATTGGCTGTCGGTATAAAGGGTAATGTTCAGGCCCGGTTTTTTTAGGGCTTCCAAAGCGGCAATAACGCCCATCAACTCCATACGGTTGTTGGTGGTTTTGCGGTAGCCCGCCGATAGTTCCTTTGTTTTGTTGCCGCTCATGAGCAGGGCGCCATAACCTCCAGGCCCCGGGTTGCCGCGGCTCGATCCATCTGTATATATTGTTACTTCCATTGTTTTGTTTAATGCAAAATGTAAAATGAAAAATTTAAAAAAGCCACTTCAAGTGTAACAGCATAATCTCATTACAATAATGCTTTTATACATTTTTCATTTTACATTTTTAATTCTTCATTTCTCTTTTGCTACACCTGAAACACCCCGGTTCTAAATTCCTGCATCACAGGGTTGTGATTGGCGGCATGGATAGCCTCTGAAATGACCATTCTGGTTTGTGCCGGATCAATAATGTCATCCACCCAAAGCCGGGCCGCTGCATAATAAGGCGTGGTTTGTTTTTCATACCGGCTTTTGATTGCATGCAGCAGGCGGGCTTCGTCTTCGGGCAGAATGGTTTCGCCTTTGGCCTTGAGCGCCGCCACTTGTATCTGCAATAAAGTCCGGGCGGCCTGCTCGCCCCCCATAACAGCAATCTTGGCACTGGGCCAGGCATAGATAAAGCGGGGATCGTAGGCCTTGCCGCACATGGCATAGTTGCCGGCCCCATAGCTGTTGCCAAAAATGATGGTGATTTTTGGAACCACCGAATTGGCTACGGCATTCACCATTTTGGCGCCGTCTTTTATAATGCCGGCATGCTCGCTGCGGCTGCCCACCATAAAGCCCGTTACATCCTGCAAAAACACCAGTGGAATTTTCTTTTGGTTGCAGTTCAGGATAAAGCGGGCTGCCTTGTCGGCACTGTCGTTGTAGATCACACCGCCCATCTGCATTTCGCCTTTTTTGCTTTTTACAATCTTGCGCTGGTTGGCTACAATGCCTACGGCCCAGCCGTCTATACGGGCATAGCCGCACAGGATGGTTTTGCCATAGTCTTCTTTGTACTGGTCAAATTCCGAGTTATCCACCAGGCATTCAATCACCTGCAGCATGTCGTACGGCTTGGTGCTGTCGGTTGGTACCATCTGGTAAAGTTCTTTGGCATCCTGCTTGGGTAGGTGCGGCTTAGCGCGGTCAAAACCGGCTTCGGCTTTTTTGCCCAGCTTATCCATGATCTTTTTGATCTGGTCCAGGCATGCTTCCTCGGTTTTGAATTTGTAATCGGCAATGCCTGAAATTTCGGTATGCGTAACCGCACCGCCGAGGGTTTCCATATCAATATCTTCTCCAATGGCGGCTTTTACCAGGTAAGGCCCTGCCAGAAAAATAGAACCGGCACCTTCCACCATCAGCGTTTCATCGCTCATAATAGGCAGGTAAGCGCCACCGGCCACGCAGGCGCCCATTACGGCCGCAATCTGTGTAATGCCCATGGCACTCATCTGGGCGTTGTTGTAAAAAATGCGGCCAAAATGTTCCTTATCCGGAAAGATTTCATCCTGCATGGGCAAAAACACACCGGCACTATCTACCAGGTAAATAATGGGTAAATGGTTTTGCATGGCAATTTCCTGCAGCCGCAGATTTTTTTTGCCGGTGATGGGGAACCATGCACCCGCCTTTACCGTTTGATCGTTGGCCACAATCACGCACTGCCGGCCGCTCACATAGCCCACACCGGCTACGGTGCCGCCCGCTGGGCAGCCGCCTTGTTCTTCGTACATTTCCCATCCGGCAAAAGCGCCAATTTCAATAAAGGCAGAATGCTTATCAATGAGGTATTCAATACGCTCCCGCGCCGTGAGTTTGTTTTTTTCTTTTTGTTTGGCCAGGGCCTTTTTACCACCACCTTCATAAATTTTCTTCAGGTACTGGTCCCGTTTTTCTACTAAAGCTTGTAGGGTGTTGTGGGTTGTTGGTTGTTCCATTAGCATGCAATTGTCGTTCGAACAAAGATAATGGCAAAGGTGGTGCACCCCCGATTGTTGTAACAAAATGATAATTTTCAACAACAGGCCCCAAAAGTTCCTTATTTTTATTTGATGTTAGTTACTGCCGTGCATGAAACTGTAGCGCAAACCTTAAAACATCGAACTGAAAAAAATCATTTGGCACTGGAAGAACTCTTGCTTCCTGTACTGCGTGCCATCCACACCTGCGATGATTACGTGTCTCTGCTCAAAGCTTTTTATGGTTATTTTAAACCTGTAGAAGAAGCCATCTTCCGGCATGTAAATGAAAGGGTGCTGCCCGATATACAAGACCGGCGCAAAGCAGATTACCTTTTAAAAGACCTGTCTTTTTTACACCAGCAGTCCCAGCACCTGCCCCTGGCAACAGAGATTCCTGTAATGGGGAATGTGTACCAGGCCATGGGGGCTTTGTATGTACTGGAAGGTTCTACCTTGGGTGGCAGGAGCATTACCCGTATGCTGCTGAAAAACCCGCAGGTAAACCTGCAAACCGATCAGGTGCAGTTTTTTAACGGATATGGTGAGGCTACCGGCAAAATGTGGACTTCTTTTGTACAAGTGCTGAACCAACTTTCAACAAATACTGTTGACGTAGAGGCCATGGTCGCAGCGGCTGATCAAACGTTCCTGCTTTTTAAAAACTGGCTTCAAAAACAACTGGTACATGAGTAATCAAAGAAATTACGATTCTGAATTTTGTGGCAGGGTGCCCTTACACCAAACCAATTTAATACAGCCGCATGGCGTTTTGATGATTTTGCAAAAAGAAGACCTGACCATTTTGCAGGTAAGTGAAAATGTGCAGGAGTTGTTGGGTAAGCCGGCGGCGGCTGTGGCCCAAACTTCTTTAAAAACCTATATCACACCCGAGCAGGCCCATTCGTTAGAGTCAAGGTTTGAAGGCAATACGCAGGGCAAGATCCCGTTCAGCTTTACTTTTTTCGGTGTGGCCGGTAACTACCTCGCCCTGGTGCAGGCGCAAACGGACTACCTGATTGTAGAAATAGAAAAAGAGGCGGTAGACGGGGAGCAAAACTCTTTTATCAGTGTTTACCAGGAGCTGAAGTATGTGATTTCTGCCATTGAGTCGGCTGTGAGTATAGAAGAAGGATGCGCTACGGTGGTAAAAGAGTTGAAGCGAATATCGGGTTTCGATAAAATCATGATCTACCAGTTTGATGAGGACTGGAACGGAACGGTAATTGCCGAAGCCATGGAAGAAGGGATAGATGCTTACCTGGGCCTGAAGTTTCCGGCTTCGGACATACCCCGGCAGGCGCGGGAAATGTACCGCAAAAATCCCTAC
>JAEWAC010000418.1 GCA_023391895.1 Bacteroidota bacterium | reverse complement strand
CGTTTATCCATTACCGCCCTGCCGTCATATGGGTTTTTTAACAATTTGAAAGGACACTGCTTTATAATTTGCACCGCTTTTACATCAATCTTTAAAGAACCTGTATTCACTTATTCAAAACTCTTTATCTTCCCATCTGAATAGGCAGCGCATGCAACAACCTGGTTTACATATTAAATTTTATACCCTCGTCTGAATGGAGCATCAACCGCTGGAATGGAAACTGGACTCTTTTAAAACCTCCTGCTGCAAGGCTATTTTTTTATATTCAACCTTTCACAATTTACAGATCCGGTACGCCGATCAAGATGCCGTACTGATCCATCAAGAAAAAGAAAAGCATAATGGGTATTAAGCAAAGATTAACCATTCTTAGTTTTTTAGAGTTTTTTATCTGGGGCTCCTGGCTCATTACCATCGGCGCATACTGGTTTCAGAACAAAGGATGGGGCGGTGCCGAGTTTGGCGCCATCTTTTCCACTATGGGTATTTCAGCGGTTTTTATGCCGGCCCTTACGGGCATTATTGCCGACCGCTGGATCAATGCAGAAAAGCTGCTGGGCATTTGCCACCTGATGGGCGCCGCTATTTTGTTTTTTATTCCTGAGGTGAATGACCCCATCTTATTTTTTTGGGTGCTGCTGCTGTACATGGTTTTTTACATGCCAACGCTGTCGCTGACCAATACGGTTTCTTATACAGCCTTGATCAGGGGCGGAAAAGATATTATCAAAGACTTTCCTCCCATCCGGGTGTGGGGCACCATCGGGTTTATTGCAGCCATGTGGATCGTGAGCCTGCTGCATATTGAAACCTCTGCCAAGCAGTTTTACGTAGCTTCCATTGCTTCGCTGGTGTTGGGTATTTATGCTTTTACCCTGCCCAAGTGTCCGCCCCAGCACACCAAAGACAACAATGCGCCACTGGTGGATAAGCTGGGCTTAAGGGCTTTTTCGCTGTTTCGCAATACCAAAATGGCTTTGTTCTTTGTATTTGCCTTGTTACTGGGCGCCGCCCTGCAGCTGACCAATGCCTATGGCGATACGTTTTTGCACGACTTTGCCAATGTGCCGGCTTATCAAAATACCCTGGCGGTCAAATACCCGGCTATTATCATGTCCATCTCCCAGATTTCGGAAACCCTTTTTATCCTGGCTATTCCTTTCTTCCTGCATAGATTTGGCATCAAGCAGGTCATGCTGATCAGCATGTTTGCCTGGGTGTTAAGGTTTGGATTGTTTGCTTACGGTAACCCGGCCGATGGGTTGTGGATGATCATTTTATCCTGTATTATCTACGGTATGGCCTTCGACTTTTTCAATATTTCGGGTTCCTTGTTTGTGGATACGCAGATCGATCCGAAAATAAGGGCCAGTGCCCAGGGGGTGTTTATGATGATGACCAATGGCTTTGGTGCCCTGTTGGGCAGCTCCATCAGCGGTATCGTGATTGAAAAATATTTTACCAACCCGGACAACAGCAAAGACTGGCCCGGCATCTGGACCGCTTTTGCCGGTTATGCTTTGGTAGTAGCCATTTTGTTTATGCTGCTGTTCCGGCACAAACACAACCCGGCAGAAGTAAAAAGCTTTGCGCATTAAACCGGTAAAAAAAAGCTCATATAAAAGAAGAAACCCCATTTGATTAAATGGGGTTTCTTTATAAATAAACAGTAAGCGATGATACACTTACCAATGATCCGGATCCATTAACGCATGCTTGCGTACCATCAATTGTAAGCAACTCCTTCAAATTGCCATATATGGTTTAATACGAAACGGTTATCCATATGATGATTTGGCATTCACTATTGACCATTCGCCATTGACGATAAAATTCATAAAGTTGAAAACAATTTGGAGGCAGCAGCTTGTCCTCATCTTTATTGCTTTACCTTAAACGTACAACTCATAGGGACCGTGCTTATAGAATCAGTAACGTTTCCTGAAAAGCTGCCGGCTATAAAACCGTTGGCAGCATCGTATTGGGTGATGGTTACATTTATAGGGTTATTTAGTCTATAGTATTTATTATCGGTGATTACATACAATGACAGTAACGGAAATGTGCCTTGGGTGTTCCCGTTAAAAGCAAAGCCCAGGTTTTGCGAAAAGTTGGTGATGTTTTTTATGGATGCATCAATCGTTGTGGTATTGTTGCTATAATAAGAGGTAATGGAATCTGCCGGTGCTGCAAAAGCGTAATCTTTTCCGTTTAAAGTGTAATTGATAAAAGCAGTTGCCGTATTGGCACAGGCAGTAAGATCAACAGGGGCTGCTGTAGTACCGCTAAAGGTTACCAGTACGCTGTCTGATGCAATGTTATTGGTAATATCGTAAGCAAATACCTGGGCCCGGCCGTTACTGAGGCTATTGCAACTGACCACCGTATAATTAAAACTGCCATTTACAATGGGCGTGCGGTAATTATTGCCATTGATGGAAATATTTACAAAGCCATTGGTGATAGGGGCTGCGTTACAATCTTTTGCCGTTCCTGTAAAGGTGATGCTGGCCGGGGCCGGGTTGGTTACCGTGATGGTGCCCAGGTTGGCTTTATTGGTAAAAGTACCGATACCCTTCGTGTAAATAACAGCATTGCAGCTGTTGTAAACTGTGATTTCCAGGCTTTGCCCGCTGGGTATTTTCCCCGATACCTTACCGGCTGCATCGGTGATGCCATAGCCCATCCTGCTGATCTTATCATTCGCTGTATTGATCATAACCTTGCTAAATGCCAGCGGCTGGTTGTTCTGATCTTTGATCTGGGCTTCAAAATCCACCAACTCAAAGGGCGCATCCACGTTCCAGAAAGAAAAGTGCGCGACAGAACCAACATAATTGCTTCCTTGCCGGGTGGCGGCGCCTTCTTCTTTCCATAAGCCTTTTACTTCATCAAAATACCATAGAGGGATAGAGGCCGGTGCCTGGCTTTGTAGGGCAGCTGGTATGGGAAAGGTGATAACGGCGCCTTTGCCATCGGCCAGTTGCAGCTTTTCGCCACCCGCACCGGTCAGTTCCACTGCCATCATACCAAAAGATTGCATCCCGCTTTCTTCATTATTGGTCCTGATGCCTCTTAAATCTCCGGGCATAATGCTGTTGAAGTTAGCAGCTGTTGGGTTTAAAAAGAAAGCGGCAACAGAAACATTGCCGGAATAAGCGGCCTTGGTGGCGGCATTGACAACACTATTGGACTGGAACACGATATTGCCCCCGGAAGGTACCGGTACTACACCGCCGCTGGCTCCGTTTACCGTGCCAATCACTTTATTGGGAATCAGTTCAATTTCTGCATACGACACCTGTTGCTCGCTGGCCACCAGGGTTCGGGAACCGGTAAAATAGCCCGCCTTTTCTACCTTTATAAAAGCGGCATTTTTTTCCAGTAATACGTTTGAAAATTTAAATTCCCCATTTACATCCGTGGTCTTGACCGCTGCTCCTGCACTCACGGAAGCACCGGCAACCGGTATATTATTTTCATCTACTACGCGACCGGATAAGGAAACCGTTGCCAGTTGAACGATGGGGGGAACTTCTGATTCCGGCAACACGCCTTCAACAGGCTTTTGGCAGCTGAGGCCACCTATCATTAAAGCACAGCTAAGGGTATAGGGCAGGAGCCATTTTTGCTTCATAAGTGGGTTAGTTCTGGTTTGTTAATTTTTAAGGTGACAAAATAAAAAAAACTGTTTCAGGAATGAAACAGTTTTTTAAAAATGAAAGAGGTTTACTCTTAAATATGCGCTTCGATCTTTTTTACAAAGTTGCCTTTGGGCTGGGCGCCTACTAATTTATCTACTACCTGTCCGTCTTTGATAAACAAAATGGCAGGAATAGAAGTAATGCCGTAGTTCATGCTTACCTGCGGGTTTTCGTCAACGTTTACTTTACCCACGTTTACTTTGCCCTCGTATTCTTTCGATAATTCATCAATCACCGGGCCGATGGCTCTACAAGGTCCGCACCACTCCGCCCAAAAGTCTACCACCGTTAATTTATCTGAGCTGATCACTTCTGTCTGAAAGTTGCTGTCTGTGAATGCTTTTGCCATGATTCAATTTTTTATAATAATCAAAGATATTTTGATGGTGCAAATTTACAACCAACTCCAATACCATGTACAATTGACACCTTTTTGTAAGATTATGGCAGATTAAGCCGTAGCCACCTGCACTTCTATCTCCGGCTTGTCTTCCAGAAAGCGGATCATGTCATGATTCATATCAAAGCCCTGCTCCAGCGTCATAAGGTTGATTTTCAAGTTCTCTTTGGGTTCTTTGATCGTTACCTTCAGACCTGCTTTGCCAGGATGTTCTTTGAAGTTTTTATCCAGAAAGTTTACCAGTTCTTCATCCAAATTGCGTACGTCCAGCTCCAGGCATAGTTGCTTTGTTAACTGCAGCTTAACATTTTCGGCCAGCGTTATTGCCGAAATGTTAAATTCCAGTTCATCGCGGTATTTGTGTTTGTTGAAAGCGCCCAGGATCAATAAGGCCTGGCCGGGCTGCAGGTAATGGTTTAGGCGTACATAGCTGTCGCCAAACAGCATAATATCCGTTTTGCCGGAATAATCCTCGACCGTAAAGGCGCCAAATTTATTGCCTTGTTTGGAAATACGGTGGTTGGCCCCGGCTACCAGGCATAGCAGTTTGAACGACCGGCCCGCATTGTTCAGCTGGTTACTTTCCTTTACTTCATTGTATTCTGCTATGGTATTGATGCCATAGTGCTTCATTTCAAATTTGTAATGGTCCAGCGGGTGACCGCTCAGGTAGATGCCGGTAATTTCCTTTTCGTGGTCCAGTTGTTCGGTCAAGGACCAGGGCGGGCACGGCTGTATCACCGGCGGCTTGATTTCGAGTGCGGTACCTAAATCGCCAAATAAAGTATTGGTGGACGTGGCCGATTGGGTCTGTACCGTATTGCCATAGCGGATCATTTTTTCCAGCCCGCTTTGGCTTTCGCCCTGGGGCACACAGAAATACTGGGCACGGTGTAGTTGCTTATAACAATCAAAAGCACCGGCATACACCAAACTTTCCAGCGTTTTTTTATTCACGGTACGCTGGTTGATACGCTTCATGAAATCAAAAGGATCCTTATAGGTGCCGCCCACTTTTCTTTCTTCAATAATGCTTTCCACCGCTGCTTCACCCACGCCTTTTAAGCCACCTAAACCAAAACGGATCTCACCAGCCTGGTTCACGGCAAAACCTTTCAAAGACTCATTGATGTCCGGACCCAGCACTTTAATACCCATGCGTTTGCATTCCTCCATAAAAAAGGTGAGCTTTTCAATGGCGTTGGCGTTATTCAGTACCGCCGACATGTACTCGGCCGGGTAATGGGCTTTTAAATAAGCCGTTTGGTACGCTACAAAAGCATAACAGGTAGAGTGCGATTTGTTGAAGGCGTACTGGGCAAAAGCTTCCCAGTCGGTCCAGACTTTTTCCAGCGTTTTGGCCGGGTGACCATTGGC
>JAEWAC010000405.1 GCA_023391895.1 Bacteroidota bacterium | reverse complement strand
GGCCTTCTTCATCCACGTATACCAGGCTGGCGCCATAGGTTGAAAAGTTGATGGCTTTTACTTCAAACTGTTTGCGCCGGAAAATCTCCCGCAGGGAATCAAATACCGACAGGCGCAGGCTTTCCAGGTTTTCACAAGGATCGCCATCTTCGTCGGCTGTTTCGGTAAACCGGGCCGAACGTTCAAAAACCACCTGGTACTGTTCGTTAAACAGGAACAGCTTTTTATTGGTTTTACCCACATCAAATATGGCAATAACAGGTGTAGCTGTCATGGCGGCAATCAATTTAAAGGCCGGTAGCCATGGTTGTCTTCCCTCTTTCCCGAATCAGTTGGTTTCTTACTTTCAGCTGCCGGAACACCTGCAACGGCTGCAGGGCTGCGCCGGCCCGCAGGCGGGCTTCTGCCACCAGTGGTCGCACATCGGTGCGAAAGGCCTGTTGCAGGATTTCCTGGGCTCTTACCACGTCATTGAGTTCCTGTGCAATTTGGAGGGACTCGCGGTCTAACAGTAAAGCCTGGGCATAGGCTATCATAATCGCTTCTACCGATTGCAACAGGTCTTCCAGCGGGTCTTTCAGGTTGTGCGAAGCATCGATCATCCAGCCTAAGTCCGTGACATGGTTCATGCCGCGTTCATCCATGCCGTCTACCAGCTCGTTGAAAATCAAAAACAACTGATAGGGTTTGATGCTGCCCACGGTCAGGTCGTCATCGCCATACTTGGAGTCGTTGAAATGAAAACCTCCCAGCTTGCCTTCCATCAGCAACAAAGCAACAATTTGCTCAATATTGGCATTGGGCAGGTGGTGTCCCAGGTCCACCAGCGTAAATGCTTTTTCTCCCAGCTTACTGGCATACAAAAGGGACTGACCCCAGTCGCCCACGGTGGCAGCATAAAAATTGGGTTCATAGGCTTTGTATTCTACATACATTTTCCAGTGTGGAGGCAAGGCAGCATATACTTCCTGCAGGCTTTCCAGGGTGTTTTGAAACGCTTTTCGGAAATTCAGCTGGCCCGGAAAAGAAGACCCGTCTGCCAGCCATACGGTTAATGCTTCAGAACCCAATGCAACACCGTGTTGAATGACATCTATATTATGCTCAATAGCCTGCTTGCGGACGTCTTTATATGTATGCTGCATGGAGCCAAACTTGTAACTGTAAGGCTGCCCCGGCTGGTCCTGAAAAGTATTGGAGTTCATGGCGTCAAATTTCAACCCATGCTGCTGGGCTACCGCTTTGATATGTTGTGCATTGTCCGGAACATCCCAGGGTATGTGCAACGAGATAGCCCCGCTGGAACCATTAAGGGCATGCAACAAACCAACGTCTTCTATTTTTTCTTCCAAACTCCTGGGTTCGCCGCCACCGGCAAAGCGGCCAAAGCGGGTGCCACCCGTACCCAAAGCCCAGCTGGGAATGGCTACCTGAAATGCGATGAGCTTTTGCAATACGGCTTCCACGTCGGGCACGGCAGCCGCTGTATACTCCCATTGGCGCCGGTGTGTAGGCTGATACTGGCTATTAAATTCGTGGAGGATTGATTTGTCAATTTGCATATGGCAACAATCAAAAGGTATTAAAAGGATTCGCCATCAACGATATGGCATTTTAAAAAAGAACGGGTGCCAGAAGTTAAAGGAAATTGGCTGAAACCCGAAATTATCTTACAAAGGCCATTGCCACACCACCGTCTACATTCAGCACATTGCCGGTAGATTTATCCAGCAATCCGCTCACAAAAACAAAACAGGCATTGGCAATATCTTCCGGTAAAATAATTTCATGCAGCAGGGTTCTTTTGGCATAATAAGCCGGCAGTTCTTCTACGGAAACGCCATAAGCTTTGGCCCGACCTGCCGCCCACGCTCCTGCCCATATTTTACTGTCTGCAATGACGGCATCGGGATTCACCACGTTGACACGGATTTTATCCTTACCCAGTTCCGCGGCGTTCAGCCGGCTCAAATGCAACTGGGCGGCTTTGGCAGAACCATAGCCTGCATTGTTGGGACCTGATACCACAGCATTTTTGCTGACGATATTGATCACGTCACCACCCATCCCTTGTTTTCGCATCAGGTGAATGCCGGCCTGGGTTACCAAAAACTGTCCTTTTACCAAAACATCATACAACAGGTCCCAGTCTTCTTCGGTATGTTCCTCCACCGGTTTGGAGATGGACAGTCCGGCACAGTTCACAATGATGTCCACGCCCCCAAAAGCCAGCGCAGCTTGCTGATAAACTGCCTCTATGCTGTTTTTTTGGCTTACATCCAGGAAGGCGGCGGTAAAAACGTCTTTGCCAAATTGCTTGTCAAATGCTGCTCTGGCACTTTCCAAGCGTTCCGCATCATTGTCGTTGATGATGACACAGGCGCCTTCTGTGGCCAGTTTTTGGGCAATGGCTTTACCAATACCACCGGCACTGCCGGTTACCAGTGCAATGCGGCCGGTTAATGCTTTGGGCTTGGGTAGGCGCTGTAGCTTGGCTTCTTCTAATAGCCAGTATTCAATATTAAAGGCTTCTTGGCGGGGAAGTGCGGTGTAGGAAGATATGGCTTCTGCACCCCGCATCACGTTGATGGCATTGATGTAAAATTCCGCTGCCACCCGGGCGGTTTGTTTGTCCTTGGCGAAAGTGAACATCCCCACCCCCGGGTAAAGGATCACTACAGGATTAGGATCCCGCATGGCAGGACTATTGGCATGTTTGCTGGCCTGGTAATAGACTGCATACATGTTGCGGTAAACTTCAAACTGGGGCGCCAGCATTTCCTTCAATGCTTCTGTTTGGCTCACCTCTTCATCCGGCGATAGGTTTAAAACCAGTGGGTTGATTTTGGTGCGGAGGAAGTGATCGGGGCAACTGGTACCCATAGGCGCCAGCCGGTCCAGGTCGTTGGAATTAATAAACTGCAGCACCCGCTCCTCATCGGTAAAATGACCGATCATTTTAGTATGGGAAGAACAAAAGCCTCGGAGTACCGGGGCCAGGGCGGCTGCTTTTTCCAGGCGTTCTTCTTTAGGTAAAGCCTGGATTTTAGTGCCTCCGAATACCACACCTTTCTCCCTTTGTTTTTCTTCTATATAGGCAGCGCATTGTTCAACCACTTCCAGCGTATTGATATAAGATTCATAAGCCGTTTCGCCCCAGGTAAACAATCCATGCGAGCCCAGCATAATGCCTTTAATGTGCGGGTTTTCATCGGCGCACTGCTGCAGTTTCAGGCCCAGATCAAAGCCGGGACGCTGCCAGTCAACCCAGCCAATGGCACCTTGAAACAAATCTTGCGTTATTTGATTACCGGCTTTGGAAGCCGCAATGGCAATGGCGGCATCGGGGTGCAAATGGTCGATGTGTTTAAAAGGCAAAAAACCATGTAAAGGCGTATCAATGGAAGGTGCTTTGGAGTCCAGGTCAAAGAGACAGTAATTAAAAAGCGCCACCATCTCATCTTCGTGCTCAAGGCCGCGGTATACGTTTTTTAAACGCCGCAAACGCTCTACATATAAGGCTGCCAGGCCATTTTTTTTCAACGTGCCCAAATCACCACCCGAACCTTTCACCCACATTACCTCTACCGCTTCGCCGGTCAAAGGATCTTTTGCCATTGTCTTACAGGAAGTGTTACCGCCCCCATAATTGGTCAGGCGCAGGTCCGCCCCCAGCAGGTTGGACCGGTATACCAGTAAAGCTACTTCGTCACCGGCCAGTTCGGCTGCCCGGGCATCATCCCACAGGTAGCTTACATATTTAAAATCAGTTGTTACAGGCATATAATGTTTTTAAATAGTTGTTATTCTTTTAAAGAATTGCCGTAGCCGACCAGCAGTACCGAAAGTATAATGGTGGCAACGCCCAGTAAAATGGTTGTAAATGTTTTGCGGCTCACGCCTTTCCACTCTTTCAGGGCCAGTCCCCACATGCTGGAAACCAGGATGATGAACGCCATGTGCAGAATCCAGGAGGAGGCACCATTGCCCAGTTTGCTTTCACCCATACCATAAAAGAAAAACTGCAAAAACCAGGTGGTGCCGGCCAGGGCCGCAAAAAAATAATTGTTGGACAGAGGCGCTTTTGGGTTGGTATAATCGCCAAACGTACGGTTGCGGGCATTCAGGATCATACACCATATAAAGTTGGTGGTGAGCCCACCCCATAAGACCACAATAAAGATGACATTGTTTTGAAACAGGGGATTGGCACCGTTCCGCACCGCCAGTTCTGCCATGGGCTTGCCGGCTTCAATGCCATAGTTGAAGCAGGCGCTCAGGATACCGGAAACCGTGGCAACGATGAGGCCCTTTTTTAAGCTGAACTCCTGAATACCGGCTTTTTTTTGCTCATCAGACAACTCTTTTTCTTTGAGCATGCCGGCCCTTCCGCAAATAAAAATGCCGGAAAGACAAATTACCACACCGGCCAAAACCCATAAGCCCCAGTTGCTTTGCAGCATACCGGAAAAAGTATCACCTGCACGGCCCGTCACGTCGCGGTAGATGGGCGGCACCAGCGATCCAAACGCAGACGTGAATCCCAGCGCTACTGACATGCCCAGTGACAGGCCGAGGTAACGCATGGCAAGCCCAAAGGTTAAACCGCCAATACCCCAGAGTACCCCCATCACATAAGTCCAGAACACCGTGCTGCCATCCGTACTACTGATAATGGACATAAAACCAGGCACCGTTAGATAAGCCGCTAAAAAGGGCACCAACAGCCAGGAAAACAATCCGCCTACGATCCAGTAACTTTCCCAGGCCCAGCCTTTTACTTTTTTAAAGGGTATATAAAAACTGCCGGAAGCAAAACCTCCCATAAAATGAAAGAAAACACCTAATATGGCTTGCATAGCAATGATTTTCAATATGGCGAATTCAACCGTTCTCATGAAAATAAAAAAGCCTGATCAACTAACTGTTATGAACTGTATGGTTGCCGCATAGGCAAGCTTTTAATTCCCGAAAAATGCACGTACAAGGAACACCTTTCTTTTCAAAACCCCATGTTGTTTTCAACGGTTTGTAACTGACAGCCGGCTATGAAAAGATCCATTATATTATATTAGCAATATCATCATGTCCGGAGAGAATATTTATAGAATCATTCAGGTAGACGAACATTCTGCTACACCCAAATATGTACAGGTTATCAATGCCATACTGAAAGGTATTGAAGACGGCCATTTGCCCAAAGACTACCTGCTCCCTTCCATCAATGAGTTGAGTTATGAGCTGAATATTTCCCGGGACACGGGAGTGCGGGCCTATAGGGATTTGAAGAACATGGGCATTATTCAGTCGGTTCCCGGTAAAGGTTATTTTGTAGCCGAAACAACGGTAACCCGGCGCATCAAAATCTTTCTGTTATTCAACAAACTGAGTACGCACAAAAAAATCATTTACGATGCCTTTGTTGCCGCCCTGGGTGATACAGTCGCCATTGACTTTTATATTTACAACAATGACCTGGCCCTTTTCAAAGAATTGATCCACACCAAAAAAAACGATTACAGCTATTATGTGATTATTCCGCACTTTATGGAAGGCGGCGAACATGCGGCTGACATCATCAACACCATTCCCAAAGACAAACTGGTGCTGCTGGATAAACTGCTGCCAGACGTAACCGGTACCTATGCAGCGGTATACGAAAACTTTGAAAAAGACATCTACCAGGCATTGGAGCAAGCGCTTGAAAGGCTCAAAAAGTACGACACCCTCAAAATCATTTTTCCCGCTTATACCTATCATCCCAAAGAAATCCTGGAAGGCTTTTACAAGTTCTGCAACCAGTATGCCTTCAACTACGAGGTGGTCCATGATCTTTCAAAAGAAAGGATCAAAGAAAAGTGCGTGTACATCAGCCTGATGGAGGCTGATCTGGTGGTACTGATTGAAAAGATATTAGACACGCAGCTATCGGTTGGCCGGCAGGTAGGCGTCATTTCCTATAACGAAACCCCTATCAAGCGCATTATTCTCAATGGCATTACCACCATCTCCACCGATTTTCAGCTGATGGGTGAAAAAGCGGCCGCCATGATCCTGAACCGATCCACCGGGCATATTGAAATTCCCTTTTACCTGACCCTCCGCGATTCATTGTAAAAGTTATCACCAACCCTTTTTACAAACGGATTGGTGATAACGTCATTTTAGCACAGCCGGTATATATGGGGTTTTAAAGAAGTTTGCTGTTGTAGTGGCTGATCTGTTCAAACAGGCCATTGGAATAATCAGCTGCAAAATGGATCACATTGGGGTATTGCTTAAATTCTTCCGCCTCGTGCATCGTGGTCAGTACCACGGCTGACATACCAGCGTTCAGCGCCGCCTCCACCCCTTTGGGCGCATCTTCAAATACAATACAGGCGTCGGGTTCCAGGTGCAGGGCAGCAGCGCATTTCAAATATGTTTCCGGGTTGGGTTTGCTGTGCGTTACATCATCGGCACTGACAATAGCCGCAAAGTAGTGGTGCAGGTGCAGGCCATCCAGCACAAAATCAATATTGCTCGTAATGGCGGCTGACCCTATGGCCATTTGAATCTTTTGTGACTGGGCCTGCGCTAAAAAAACATCCAGTCCCGGCAGCAGTTGCAGGTAAGGCTTGAAATGCCGGCGGTACGCTTTTTCCTTTTCCTGGCTCATCTGTTCTTTTTCACTTTCGGAAAAACGGCCCGGGAAAATGCGCTCCAGCAATTCGTTGTTTTTGCCATAGCATTCTTCTTTCATTTTTTCCATGCTGATGGGATAACCCAGGTTGTTGATGATATCGTGCCAAGCGGCAATATGATATGGCATGTCATCGATCATGGTTCCGTTCAGGTCAAACAAAAATGCTTTTGGCTTCATGGCGCAAAAATAGGGCGTTCTGCCGGAGCTTAAGTTCCTATACAACAAGCACTACAGGGATAAACTTTTAAGTAGTGGTTGTTGTTGTAGGGTATCATCATGGGTTTTTAAAAATGTAGAATGGACACTTTTTAATAAATTCATGTATCATTGACTTCACGTTTCTGATTTTAAACTGTTGCGTTTTTAGAATGATCAGGTATTCCAAACAAAAAAGATTGCTGGCTGCTGTGGATTGCATTGTGTTTGGATTTGACGGCGTGGATTTAAAAATTTTGTTGATTCAAAGAGGGTTTGAGCCGCAAAAAGGCCGGTGGAGCCTGATGGGAGGCTTTGTGCAGCCAGACGAAGATTGCGACGAAGCGGCCACCCGGATATTAAAACAGCTGACGGGGCTGGGGGGCGTTTACCTGGAGCAGTTGCATACCTTTTGCCATCCGCAGCGCGACCCCATTGAGCGCACCATTTCCATTGCCTATTTTGCCCTGATCGACATCAACAAGTACCAGCAACAGCTCAGCAAGGATTTTCAGGCGGCCTGGTTTTCTTTATCCAAATTTCCGCACCTGATTTTTGACCATCCGGTTATGGTGAAAATGGCCAGGGAAAAATTAAAATATAAAGCGGCCCTGCATCCGATTCTATTTGAGTTATTGCCACCCAAGTTTACCTTACCGCAACTGCAGGGATTGTACGAGCTGATCTATGACGTGAAACTGGATAAAAGAAACTTCAGCCGTAAGGTGTTGTCCACTGGTCTTATCACCCGTCAGAATGATAAAGACCGGGAAAGCTCCAAGAAAGGCGCCTTTTATTACAAGATCAATAAAGCTAAATACCGGGAGAACTTCCAGGCTTTTTTGAACATTATACCGCACGCCCATCATTTATTGTAAAGGAATCAACACATTAGAATATTTTTTCTTTTTCCAGCGGATAAGTGTTAAATTGACACCAATTGCTGCTGTATGAAAAATTCATTCGTTATCGGGGTGGATTTTGGAACAGACTCGGTCCGGTCAATTATGGTAGATGCCACTAACGGACAGGAAATAGCCGCCTCGGTATTTTATTATCCCCGCTGGAATAAAGGCCTTTATTGCCATGCTCAATCGCAACGGTTCCGGCAACACCCGCTGGATTATATAGAAGGCCTGGAACATACTCTCAAAAATTGCATCGCACAGGTTGGGCCTGACATTACGGCACAGGTAAAAGCTATCTCAGCCGATACCACTGGTTCTACCCCGGTACTGGTAGATGAAACCGGCACCCCGCTGGCTTTACTCCCCGGGTTTGAAGAAAACCCCAATGCCATGTTTATTTTATGGAAAGACCATACGGCCGTAAAAGAAGCCGCTCAAATCAATGCTCATGCACAGCAGTTTGAGGTGAACTACCTGCAGTATACCGGCGGCATCTATTCTTCTGAATGGTTTTGGGCCAAACTCCTTCATGTATTACGCGAAGATGAAGCTGTACGGGAAGCCGCTTATTCCTTTGTGGAACACTGTGACTGGATTCCTTTTTTGCTGAGCGGTGGCAAGCACATCAGCCAGATGAAGCGCAGCGTTTGTGCCGCAGGTCATAAAGCCTTGTGGGCAAAAGAATGGAATGGCTTACCGCCGGATGACTTCTTTGCCTCCCTGGATCCCTTGCTGAAAGGTTTTACCTCAAAACTCTATAATACAACTTATACCGCTGACCAAGCAGTGGGTCGTCTCAGCCCCGAATGGGCCGACCGGCTGGGGTTGTCGGCAGATGTAGTGATTGGTGTGGGTGCCTTTGATGCCCATATGGGTGCCGTGGGCGGCCAGATAGAACCTTACCACCTGAGTAAAGTAATGGGTACCTCCACTTGCGACATGCTGGTAGCACCCGTGGAAGACGTGCAGGAACAACTGGTAAAAGGTATTTGTGGCCAGGTCACCGGTTCTATCCTGCCAGGTATGATCGGAATGGAAGCGGGCCAATCCGCCTTTGGTGATGCTTTTGCCTGGTTTAAAAACCTGCTGGCCTGGCCCCTGCAGCAGTTGGTGTCTAACTCCGCCGTTTGGGATGAAGAAGCGACAAAAAAATGGGTGCAGGAATGGTCAGAACATATTATTCCGGTTTTAAGTCAACAGGCAGCCTTGTTGCCCCTGGCCGAAAAGGATGAAATCGCCATAGACTGGTTCAATGGCCGGCGAACCCCGGATGCCAACCAGTTATTAAAAGGCGCAGTAGCCGGCCTTACCTTAGGAAGCGATGCGCCCCGCCTGTTTCGTGCCATTGTCGAAGCCACTTGTTTTGGCGCCAAGGCCATTGTAGAACGTTTTATGGAGCAGGGCATCCCAATTAAAGGGTTGATCGGCCTGGGCGGCGTAGCCAGAAAGTCCCCCTTCATTATGCAGATGATGGCCGATGTGATTCAAATGCCTATCCGCATTCACCGCTCCGAACAAACCTGTGCCCTGGGGGCTGCCATGTTTGCGGCTACGGCGGCCGGTCTTTACAACAAAGTGGAAGAGGCCATGCAGGCTATGGGACAAGAATTTGATGCCACGTATTACCCGGATGCAGCACGGGCTTCAATTTATGAAAAACGCTACCAGCAGTATAAAAAGCTGGGCGGTTTTCTGGAACAGCAAATCCATCCGGATATAGACAGCAGCCCTCAACCATGCCCCAAAGCCACCCTGATACCGGAATGAGCAAGTACCAACCAATACAACAGGCGGCCTACGAAGCCAACATGCAACTACCCCGGCTGGGTCTGGTATTGTTTACCTTTGGTAATGTAAGTGCCGCCGACCGGGCTCTGGGCGTTTTTGCCATCAAACCCAGCGGTGTGCCTTACCCTGAATTAACGCCCGATAAAATGGTGGTGGTGGACTTCCAGGCACAGGTAGTGGAGGGCTCCTTGCGACCTTCTTCCGACACCAAAACACATGCGGTGCTATACAGCCAGTGGGAACACCTGGGCGGTATTGCCCACACCCACTCTACCTATGCCACCGCCTGGGCGCAGGCCCAGCGCGATATTCCTATTTTTGGCACCACCCATGCCGATCATGTTACCGTAGACATACCCTGCGCACCGCCTATGAACGATGCCATGATTGCAGGCGATTACGAGTATGAAACCGGGTTCCAGATCATTAACTGTTTTCAGGAAAAAGGATTTAAACCGGAAGAAGTAGAAATGGTACTGGTCAGCAATCATGCCCCTTTTACCTGGGGTGCAACCGCGGAAAAAGCGGTGTACAACAGTGCGATGCTGGAAAACATCGCCCATATGGCCTGGCTCACCGAACAGCTCAACCCCCAGGCGCCCCGGCTGAAAGAAGCCCTGATCAAAAAACACTTTGAACGCAAACACGGCACCCACTCCTACTATGGACAATAAACATCGCCCCGAAATGCTACCGCAACAACTGTTTATGGACAACTACATTAGCCTTCATCTCAACATCTAACGATTCGCTATGATAAAAGATCTGAAAAAACTGGAAGTCTGGTTTATAACAGGAAGCCAGCACCTGTATGGAGCGGAAACCCTGCAGCAGGTGGCCGAACATTCCCGCCAAATAGCCGCTTCGCTCCACCAGGCGGCACCAATACCGGTAACCGTTATTTTTAAACCGGTAGTAACCACCACCGAAGAGATTTTCGGGATTTGCCAGCAAGCCAACACCAATGCCAACTGTATTGGCATCATTGCCTGGATGCATACTTTTTCGCCTGCCAAAATGTGGATCAATGGTTTAAAAGTACTTCAAAAACCCATGCTGCACCTGCACACGCAGTTCAACCGCGACATTCCCTGGAACACCATCGACATGGACTTTATGAACCTGAACCAGAGCGCCCACGGCGACCGTGAATTTGGTTTTATCATGAGCCGCATGCAGTTGAAACGGAAAGTAGTGACCGGGCACTGGCAGGACCCACAAGTGCTGCAGCGGATCAACGTTTGGGCAAGGGCTGCTGCTGGTTGGCACGACTGGCAGGGTGCCCGCTTTGTACGCTTTGGTGATAACATGCGCAATGTAGCGGTAACCGAAGGTGACAAAGTAGAAGCAGAAATAAAGTTTGGCTTTTCGGTAAATACCCATGGCATTGGCGACCTGGTAAAAGTGATCAATGGTGTATCAGAAAAGGAAGTGGACCGGTTGGTAGATGAATACAGGGACCAGTATACGATTTCAAACAACCTGCTCAATGTTCGAGCAGATGCCCTGAAAGATGCAGCCCGCATTGAAATGGGGTTACGGCTGTTTTTGGAGCATGGGGATTTTAAAGGATTTACCGACACTTTTGAGGACCTGCATGGTATGGTGCAGTTACCGGGCCTGGCTGTACAGCGGCTGATGAAAGATGGCTATGGTTTTGCCGGTGAAGGCGACTGGAAAACGGCGGCCCTGGTGAGGGCCATGAAGGTAATGGCTGCCGGTTTGAACGGCGGCAATTCGTTTATGGAAGATTATACCTACCATTTTGAGCCCCGCAATGAAATGGTGCTGGGGGCGCATATGCTGGAGATCTGTGAATCAATAGCTGCTGGAAAGCCTTGCTGTGAAATGCACCCTTTGGGTATTGGCGGCAAGGCCGATCCGGTACGCCTGGTATTCAATGCCGCGGCCGGTCCCGCCTTGAATGCCTCTGTCATTGATATGGGCAATCGTTTTCGGCTACTGGTGAATGAAGTAGAAGCGGTTTTGCCACCACATGATCTGCCTAAACTGCCTGTGGCGCGGGTTTTATGGAGGCCTTTTCCTGATATGCCAACCGCCTGTACTGCCTGGATACTGGCCGGCGGCGCCCACCACACCTGTTTTAGCCAAAACCTGACGGCCGAACACCTGGAAGACTTTGCCGAAATGGCCGGTATCGAGTTTCTGCGCATCGATCAAAACACGAACCTCTACCAGTTCAAAAATGAATTAAGATGGAATGAAGTGTATTTCAGGTAATATTTTCTAATTTTTTTAATCCTTTTTCCAACCACTAAACTGCTGCTGTTTATGAACGGATTCGCCACCCTTTACTGGATCTTTATTACCCTTTATTTTTTGTTTTGATATAGTGCTAAAAGTGCTGGCAATATAGAAGGTAACTGCAGGAAGGTTTTGGGTTTTCAGCTCCCTGCAATTGAAAATGATGCTTGTGCTCTCAAGAGCGTTGGCTAGTTTTCATTCGGCTGCATGGGAAGAATTCAGATTAAATTAAAAACCCTTGCGTATTGCGTTAATTCAAAAGATGAATTGGTTTCCAGCTTTTGCTTGATGTTTTTGCGGTGCGTATCCACGGTCAAAACCGATATGTACAAAGCCTCAGCAATTTCAGCCGCACTTTTGCCCATGACAATGAGTTTCAAAACCTCGCATTCCCTTTTTCCCAGGCGGGCAAAACGGTGATAATTCCTGCGCAGGAAATTGTTTTCTTCCAGCAGCCTGGATACTTTAGCACTTATCGGGTGCAAAGGATCCACCGGGGTGGAAATGGTGATGGTGTGCGAAGGCTTACCCTGCTCATCCCGCATAAAGATTTTGGCGGAACTGATGTGCCATACCCAGTCATGGTTTTCGGAGGTCCGTACCTGCTGAAAAAAAGAAATGGACTCTTCATTGTTATTCCGTTCCAGCAGTCCCACGATCTTGGGGGCATAGTCTTTGGCATCTTCCGGGTTGAAATATCGGCTATGGTACTCTTCAATATTCATGTTCCGGATAGTTTCCAGGTCTGTGTTCAGGCCCTTCAAACCTTTTTTAGACATATAAGCCACCGACCAGTCCCGGATGTCGTGAATGATCACCGCACCCGGCAGGTCGTCTTCAATAGCGATTAGCCCAGCCAGTTTTTGTTGAAATTGGGATCCTTTTTCCTGTACCGGAACGGCTGAGGCGGTTGTATTTTGCATTGTTTCGAATTAAAACTTTATGGAAAATAGTGGGCCGTTGATCCTTTCACTGCCAGCAATTTATATACCTTTCAAAAGCCCATCAGGCAAAGAAAACGGCCTGTTTTCCTAACACGACAGCAAAATACCCATTTCTGGGTAGTCCTAAAAGTCCTCCATCACCTTAATTTTAATTCTGAAGACTGACCTCATGACCTTATACCTGTTTAACAAGCTGAACGAACTGATGCAGGCTGAAGTACTCTGGGAAGACGGCGTACCGATTGACGAAAGAATCGAAAGCGATCAGAAAGCGATCCTGTACCAGCTATATGCATTTTATGTGGAAGTGTTTTATGACCTGGAAAGCGGGAAGCTGAAAGGTTTCAGAAGCTTTAAATGCACTAAATACCTGATGCCTTACCTGGAGAAAATTGACCTGCAGCAATTGCTGGATTGAACCCCTGGAGCGCTACTGTTTTCTTCTAAAATTTATTTTATAGCAGTGTCAAGTATATCTGCCATCTTTTTCGGAACATGGACGATGCATTAGCTCTTGTTTCTAAAAGGGCATTTGCTTTTCTGCAGTTGAAGTCTTTCAAAACCCCATATGACTCTTTCAAATATGACGAAATAGTTTTACGACTCCAGAAGTTGGCGGAGAATTATTGTAATTAAAGCTGAGGTTGATTATTACGTTATCTCCAACAGGTTAGCAGGGCTATGGGTAAGTTATCCTTCAGCAAAAAAGCTGTACGTTGTGCAGTATGAACGGTAGCAATAGGGACTTCATAAATCTTTATTTTATACTACCGATAAACTGCAAAACAAAGCCCGCCATCAACAGGAATAATCCGGCCTTTCCCCAGATTTCATTTCTTCTGTTGATACGAATGGCACGCTTTAAATCTTCGCCTTCCAACGGTTCTGCTATAAGGTGCTTGCCATCCGTGTTGATGTGTTTGGTAGGGAAAAAAGTGAAAAGCAAAATGGCACCGATAATGTCAACAATCAATCCCCATTGACTGAGTGTTACAGTAATCATATATGGTTTTGACTATCTGTTTTCAAGAAAAATTCACGCAAAGCCCGATAAACAGAGGCGTAAACTGTATCTTTCCTGTTGTTGAACCTGGCATGCCCATTTCAGCTTAGCGGTAATTACAGCCTCGCCTTCTATAAATTTACAGATAGAATTTTATTGATGCATGAAAATTGTTGTGCAATCATGTTCAAAAGCCTATGCTATTATGTAGTAAAAAGTTAGTAGAAGCAGAACGAAATGACATTACTGCCACCTGCAAGATCAGTTTTGGGCCACGATGTTCACCATGCCAAAAGCACCCCATCCTATTTGCCTTCTGGTGCCGCCAAACGAATAGGAAATGGATTTATACAGCACCTTATCTTCTACCCTTACTGCCCGTTCCACTACATGATCCAGCACATTGCTGACCACCGCATTGTTGCTGTTCACGTCACCGCTTATCTGGCTTTTTACTTCTACCCTGGCCTGTTGGATGCATTTTTTGTCGCTGGGCTTGGTAAAGTAGGCAATCCCTGCTAGCAGCATCAGCATAAATAGAAAAATAGAAAACCCTTTCATCGGCTCAAAGTTGCAGCAATTGCTTTAAAAACCCATGCTCCTTATGGTTTTATTTAAAGTCTGCACCCAACAATTTTTTATCCAAATAAAAGTTATGCACCGGTGCACCATTAAGATCCAAGCGCTTCTAAACCTTATGAGAAGTACTTAAAGAAGGGGTAACTGTGCTTCGGTTATGGTCAATCCAATATCCCCAAATAATAAAAAGCCACTGGGCAAAGCCTGCATAAGGAATAGCTTCGGTGGAAGGAGGCGGAGGCCCAAAAACATTAAAAAAGTAGATGATAACTATAAAAAGTATAAAACCCCATAAAGCCAGGTTGCCTATTCTGTTTTTCGTCTGCGTTGCAGTTATATATAAATAGCACCCGGCTGCCAATAAGAAAACTTCGATCAGGATGGTCATTATTTTATTATTCCACAAGCCCAGTCCCACTTTTGTTTCCTGGCTGAACGATAACGGCAAGTCGGGTCGGTGTGTTACATAATCTAAAACCCAGTGGCTGATGACCAATAGGGCCAGCAAAACCGCTCCCTTCTGGTTCTTTTTTACGGAATAGTAAATGGCGCCCAATACAAGGGCCCAGACAAGTGCAGCAACCAGGCTGTGAGAAAAAGGGTAAGACACAAAATTCAATGGTGTAAACAGGGTATTGCCCGGTTCAATTTCAACTTTTTCAAAACCCCATAATAAAAAAAGCGGCCAAAGCAAATCCAGTAGTTGTGACGCAAGAAAAGTGGTGCCTAAAGAAAGTTTGGGATCCATCTTTTTAGCAGCCATCCCCATAGCATAATGACCGATAAACATAAGCAGCAGTTTGGAAGGCAAAACTAACCAAGTTTCTGATCCTGCTTTAATGCATCGTTCCTGAAGCAGAAGGTCAGAAATCTACTTCATATAGCTTTTCTAATTGTTTTTGACTGATACTACCCGGCAGGGACCGCAGCAGCCAGTTCCGGATGGCAGCCAGAGGCCTGCTTTGTGTCTGCGCCACTTTACCAATCAAAGTGGATTGATTGGTGATATAATGCGTTCTTTTGAGCCTTCTTTTTTCAAATGCCCCAAAAGCAGCGGGCACTTCGCTGTTTCGTTGCCACTCTTCCGCCAGTATCACCGCATCTTCAATCGCCTGGCAGGCCCCTTGTCCCATATTTGGAGTGGTGGCATGGGCTGCATCCCCAATCAGTACCACATTATTATAAGCGTATTGTTGTAAGGGTTTCAGGTAAATAATGTCATTCCAGATCAGGTCTTTATTTCTGGTAGCCTGGATGATTTGCGGTATGGGTTTTTTAAAATCTTTGAAATGCTGCCATAGGTCAGTAGTGGTATAGTTTTTAAAAACACTGCTGTTTTGCGGCCCGTTGATACACGCAAACCAATACAGTTGGTCCTGCGCCAGCGGTGCAATGCCAAACCGGCCCTTTACACTCCAGGTTTCAGAGGTTTCCTGCAGTTGCAAATGCGTATTATTGATCACCGCTCGCCAGCAGGTGTACCCGGCATAATGCGGTCTTGAATGCGGATTCAGCTTTTGCCGGATTGAAGAATGAATGCCATCTGCTACAATCAGGTAGTCGGTCTGATGTTCAGTCCCGTCGCTAAACAGGATGGTTACCCCACTACTACTTTGCTTTATATCAACGGCTTTTTTATTGAGGGTAATCGCGTTCGGGTTTACGTGCCGGTACAATACCTCGTGCAGTGCCGCACGATGGATGGTAAAATTATTGATGCCGTACTTTTTACTGACAGCCTCACAATCGGTATGGGTAATGACTGCGCCTTTTTCATCATAAATGGTAAAGGATGGTAGTATCCTACCGGCGTCAATAACGGCTTCGGCTATGCCTAACTGCTGTAATCCTTTGATGGCATTGGCAGCCAGCGCCAGTCCTGCTCCTATAGCCTTTACTTCAGGTGCACTTTCAAAAATGTGGCACTCCACACCTATGTTTTTCAAGGCAATAGCAGTGGTAAGACCTGCAATACCGGCGCCTATAATCGTTGTAGTCATCTATTGGTAATTCGTGATACAAAGATGAAAGACTTTAGGCATCCACTATTTTACATATGTTAAATAATCAAACAGCAGCCTGATGCGGGAAAGGCTGACCTGCGTTATTCCTAAATAGGAAGCAATATATTTCAGGAGGGCGCAGTTGGATATACCCGGATAAATCACAAGCAGATTATCCAAACAGGTCACTGCTCAGGTAGCGGTCGCCCCGGTCACAAACAATAAAAACTACCACCCCCCGATCCAGCTCCTGGGCCAGCCGGATGGCTGCGGAGGCGGCACCACCGCTGCTCATGCCGGCAAAAATGCCTTCTTCGCGGGCCAGTTTGCGGGTCCATTCGGTGGCTTCTGCCTGCGATACATCCATGATGCGGTCTACCCGGCTGGGGTCAAAAATCTGGGGCAGGTATTCCTTGGGCCACCGCCGGATGCCGGGAATGGAAGATTCTTCCGTAGGCTGGCAGCCAACAATTTGTATATCGGGATTTTGCTCTTTAAAAAACATGGAGCAGCCCATGATGGTACCGGTGGTTCCCATAGAGCTTACAAAATGCGTTATGCTGCCCCCTGTGTCGCGCCAAATTTCCGGGCCGGTGGTTTTATAATGGGCTTTGTAATTGTCCGTATTGGCAAACTGGTTCAGCTGGTAGTACTGCCCGGTGGCGGCTTTTTCTGCTGCATAGTCACGGCAAATTTCTATGGTATCCAAAAGCGTTACTTTGGCGCCAAAGGCTTCCATGGTCAACACCCGCTCCCGGGTAGAGGTAACCGGCATTACCAGCTCAATCTCCAGGTTGAATAAACGGGCAATCAGGGCCATGGCAATGCCTGTGTTGCCGCTAGTGGCTTCAATGAGCTTGCTGCTGGAATTGATGTCGCCCCGCTCCAAGGCACTTTGGATGATGTTAAGCGCCGGTCGGTCTTTTACGCTGCCGCCCGGGTTGTTGCCTTCCAGTTTGGCCAGCAGGGTTACATTAGGGTTGGGGTTGAGTTTTTGAAGCTGGACCAAAGGAGTATTGCCTACGGTGTCAAAAATTTTCATCATCTGTGCTGGATTCATTTAATGGCGCTTATAGCATTATAAAAAATGTTGTTTTTCAAAAGGATACCACTGCCTTAGTAAGTTAGGTACCATTCTACTTTTCATCCCGGTTGGCGCAGCAGGCCAATGGTCTACCAAATATATGGGCTTTTGAAGCAGTTAGGTGCACTAACTGGCAGCTTCTCCAGCCGTTTGCGCAATTAATTTTTTAAAAAGCGTTTCCAGGAGTTGCATTTACTAATTGTAATGAGTACTATTGTAGTACTCTCAAGGCATAAGTATTTTGTTTGCATAAAGTCCTCTTCCGGGGGCTTTATGTTTACATAGATGCCGGTAATACGTATCAGCTGACTAACCGCTTTTAATTTGTCAACTTTATGAAACCAGAACATACCTCCAACCCGGCCGATGAATTCATCATTGATTTTCAGTTAGTCAGAAAATCCAGTTTGATTATACGGGCCATCAAGCACAAGCTGCGTTTACAGATTCTGGAACTGATTCATCAGCATAAAAGAATGACGGTTACCCAAATTTATGAGCAATTGAACCTAGAGCAATCCATTGCCTCCCAGCACTTGGCCACCCTGCGCAAAATCAAGGTGGTTTCCTCCAGAAGAGAAGGTAAAAAAGTGTTTTATACCATCAATTACAACAAGCTGAACGATTTAAGAGAAAGACTGGAAGACCTGCTGCAAAAATAAACGGCACGTAGCCGGGATGGGCTTTTTAATAAATCTTTAATACTGCTACCGTAAAAATACGGTTGTATCCGCACGGCCAGAGCTGTTGCTTTGCACCTGTAATGCAACTGTTCGTATAACACGAACGTTTTCTGCACCAGAACAATTGGCAACCATGAAATCAATCAGACTGTTTCATTTATTGGAACCTACCTGCGATCAAATTGTGGCTGAGATTGAAAACAGCCGCCGCAAAAATGTTTTGCAGCAATCGCTGACGGTTTATGAAGGCGCCGGCCGCTTTGCCATTTTATCCGGTGATGAGGAACTGGACCGGATCTTGAGCAAGGCCGGCTGCAAAGAACTGTCCCGTGAAAAACTAATGGTAAAAGCCATTGTTCGGGAGCCGGAGGTCTTTCAGTTTCATTACGGTAACCGTCACCTGGCAGAAATGCTGGGTTGAACACCCATTGTATAACCCTATATCGCTAAAAAAAGAAGGCAGGTTGTTACAACCTGCCTTTAGTTACTAAATAGTAGGTAAAGTTTTTTGCAGTCAGCCTACCAAAATTCCATTCAATCCGGAATAGTCATGGTTGAGATTACAGCTTATAGCTGCATATGAATGAAGTAGATAACTGCGTTTGTTGTTAAACTTTATGGACTACTATTATGCTCAACCAATCTACTTCCAGTAAAACTTAATTAAAACTACAACCCTCCTCGGTCATTTTTTATGACGGTCGTCAGTATTTTATGGGTTTCCAATTGCTGCCGGAAAGCCTGCATTAAGCAACGTGAAATGCAGTACTATAGGGTTTTGAAAAAATTGCTTTTTTAATCATTCTTGCAGCCCAAAGCAAGCGCTTTCTCTGGCTGCATCAGCGCATAACCAGCACAGCGGCGCCCTGTATCCGGCCCTGTCGCAAAGCCTCTAACGCTTCATTGGCGGCAGGTAGCGGAAACAGGGCGGTTTCGGTTTTTACCGGTATCTGTGCGGCCAGTGGCAAAAATTCCAGCCCGTCCTGGCGGGTCAGGTTGGCTACGGAACGCAGCACCCTTTCTTCCCACAGCAACTGGTACGGAAAAGCCGGGATTTCGCTCATGTGAATGCCTCCACAAACCACGATCCCTCCCTTATCGGTATCGGCTAGTGCTTTGGGCACCAGGCTGCCTGCAGATGCAAAAATAATAGCCGCGTCCAGTTTTTGGGGTGGCACCTGGGTTGATGCTCCGGCCCAGGCGGCACCCAGCTGTAAGGCAAACTGCTGAGCAGCATGGTCTCCCTCGCGGGTAAAAGCATATACTTTTTTTTGCTGGTACAAGGCTACCTGGGTTAAAATGTGGGCTGCCGCTCCAAAACCGTATATGCCCAGGTGTTTAATGCCTTTACCGGTCATGGTATAAGAACGATAACCAATAAGACCGGCACACAAAAGTGGAGCCGCTCCCGCCTGTTGAAAAAGAGGCGGCAATGGAAAACAATACCGCTCATCTGCCAGGGTGTATTCGGCATAGCCGCCATTGATGGTATAACCGGTAAAGCATGCTGCATCGCACAGGTTTTCCTGTTGGTTCAAACAATATTTACAAGCCCCGCAGGTGTATCCCAGCCATGGAATGCCTACCAGTTCGCCCGGCCGGAGTGCCTGTACACCAGGACCGTTTTGTACAATCGTGCCAATAATTTCATGGCCGGGTATTAAGGGCAGTTTGGGTCCATTTAATTCCCCATCGAGTATATGCAGGTCGGTACGGCACACACCACAGGCCATAACTTTTACCAAAACCTGGCGGGGACCGGGTATGGGCACTGGAGCCTTTTGGTAAACCAGGGGTTGCCCCGGTTGCTCCAGCACCATGGCCTGCATATAATCTGGAAGTTTCATTGCGCCATGAATTAAAAATGGATCAGGATAACCTTACTTTAAATTAGTGTTTTTACAGGCAACATCCCTTATCTCTTCAGGTCAAACACTGGGTTAAAGTAATGTGAATGCAGAATCAAGGTTCTGTTTCGGGCTTATAGTAAATACCGGCTTTTTAGGAGTGGTAACCGTGACCTGGTGCGATGAGTAAAAAGCAAAACAAAGCGTTAAGCTATAATTCAATACCGCATAAGAGCGCAATCTGTTCCGCCACGTTCAGGGCATCGGCGGCTTTTTGGGGTTTGGTCATAAAAAGGGCCTGGTAGCTTTTGGCAAAAAACTCATCAAGATGGCTGCTGGAGGTGGTAAACACAACCACGGGAATGTCTTGAAGCTGAGGCACTTTGCGCAGTTGTACCAGCGCCTGCCGGCCATCCATTATCGGCATGTTCATGTCTAGGATAATCAGGCAGGGAAGAGTGTCGGTATTCAGCCCCTGCAGCCTGCGTAACAGCTCCTGCCCGTTCTTGCACTGAACCAGTGTGATGTGGGGATATTTTGCGAAAGATTCGCGAACCATTTCAAAATCATCAGGATCATCTTCAGCATATAGAATCGTTCGTCTGGCGGCCATGCAGCGAATATAAAAAAAGAAATCATTCCTGAACGTACGTATTTGTCCCCTATTCAATGGCTGTTTTAACGATGGTTTTTTACGCATAAAAAAGTACATCCATGAAGCAAAAGTTTGCAACTACAATCCAACACACATATTCACCAGTTCATCCCCATCGGCCAAAGGCGGGAAATCTTGACAGAGGATACATAGAGCCAAAAAAAACAACTCAATACCTGAAAACAGCATTCCATTTCGTTTAGGGTTTTCAAGGGGTAAATACTGTATTTACTTTGCATCAGAAACAACAACAACATTCTCAAAAACCAATTGTAAACAACATTTCTAAAACAAAAAATAACGCATTATGAAACTCCTGATCATCACCTTCGCACTTGCTTTTTCGGTGTTTAGTCAAAACGCTTTTGCCGACGAAACCAAAGTATCACCCATTGTTCTGAAGTCTTTTCAACACCAGTTTACCACTGCCACAGCAGTAGACTGGACCATCACCGCCAACTTTTACAAAGTACAGTTTGTTTTGAACGATCAACACGTTACTGCTTTTTATGAAGGAGACGGTAATTTGATAGCCGTTATCAGAAACATAACTTCTGATCAGCTGCCGGTAAAATTGCAGGCCGAACTGAAAAAAGACCTTGAACATAACTGGATTTCAGAACTATTTGAAATCACCAATGAAGAAGGGACAGAATACTATGTAACACTGGAAAATGCCGATGTAAAGCAGGTATTGAGATCCGCTTCTTACGGTACCTGGAGCAACTACCTGAAATCAAAAAAATAGCTTTTCGTAAAACGCTTCAAGTAACCCTCAACCCGGGTATTCAGCACCCGGGTTTTCTTTTAAAAAAACCATATGAACTTTTGAAAAACTTTTACCAACCCGGTGCTGCCAGGATATTTTCATACTAAACTGGTTTCAAGTTTATGGAATGGCATCGTCAATGGTGAAGGGGCAATGCCATTTACAAACTGGATCATCATTTGGTATAACGTCTCTCACACCTGTCCTGCTGAACTCCTTTCAGCATCTCCTGCTCACTTCTTCAAAACCACATATAGTAAACTTCTTCAAATGTCCATATGACTTTAGTTTTTTCCTTCTTTAGTCAGCGCTACTTACTTTTTCTCCCCGAAAAAGTAAGCAAAAAGTTCAAGGCCAACCCGATGGCTCCGCCCGTTTAGCCTTGCCCACGCACAAGCAACCGTCACTACAGCAGGTATCCTGCACTATGAGCTGTAGATTATTTGTAGTGTTCTTACTGGTATGGGTTCTTCAAGAAGTACAGTCTTTTTGCGTGTGATGCTCAAAAACTGCAGGCGCGGTATCCCGCTACCCTTTTCTCAAAGCAATAGGTGTTTGAAGTTCATGCGGGATAAGGCGCTGCACCAGCCTGGCTGTCCTGCTTTTTGGTTGTGCCTTTTCACTTTTGCCTTTGCTTTCAGCCTTTAGCCTTCAGCTTTTTGCCTTAGGAATGACAGGGCAGGCGGTAGAGGAAAAAACAACCTCTCTGATACAAAACGGTTATCAGTTTCATGATTGGGTATTGACTATTGACCATTGACATGAGTATTTGATAAAGCTGAAAACAATGGAGTTTTACATCACAACAGGTGGTGTATATGGGTTTTTGAAGCGTTTTTGTTTCCTGACCTAGAATGGCTGTAAAGATTGCTACAAAAAACACCGGCATGGCCCTTTTACTTACCCGTGTTTTTCTCTATCTTTTTGCCATCTTCTCACCCATTGTAAAAACAGTCATTCATGGATCGCCGATCATTTGTAAAAAATACCGGCCTTTTGGCGGCGGGTTTATCCCTGAGCGGAACCGCAGCCCTGGCCCAATCATCGCCCGTGTTGAAAAATAAATTGCCCCGGTGGAAAGGCTTTAACCTGTTGGACTTTTTTTCACCCAATCCCACACCGCCCCGGCGGCCTACCACCGAAGAGCATTTAAAATGGATGCAGGATTGGGGATTTGATTTCATCCGCCTGCCCATGGCTTATCCTACCTATTTGAAGTTTGACCGCTCCCGCAACATTACGCCCGAAGAAGTGTACCAGATTGACGAACAACGTGTGGATCAGATTGACCAGCTGGTACACCTGGCCCACAAATACGGCATGCACGTAAGCCTGAACCTGCACCGGGCACCGGGTTACTGCATCAACGCCGGCTTTCACGAACCCTATAACCTCTGGAATGATGAAGCGGCGCAAAAAGCTTTTTACTACCACTGGGGCATGTGGGCCAGGAAGTATAAAAATGTATCACCTCAAAAAATCAGCTTTGACCTGCTGAACGAACCGAGCATGCGGGATGACATGAATGACCAGCATTCCAGGTCTCGCGCTGTGCCGGGACAGTTATACCGAAAAGTGGCCAAAGCCGCTGCAGAAGCCATTCGCAAGGAAAATAAAAAGCACCTGGTGATTGCTGATGGTAATAATGTAGGTAATGATGTGATACCGGAGATCATAGACCTGGATATTGCGCAAAGTTGCCGCGGCTATAACCCGGGCGCTATCTCACACTACAAGGCACCCTGGGCTAATAAAGACCCCGACAACCTGCCGGAACCGAAATGGCCGGGACAGGTAGGCAACCAGTACCTGAGCCGCGAAAGGCTGGAAGCTTATTACAAGCCCTGGATTGAACTCACGAAAAAAGGTGTTGGCGTACACTGCGGGGAATGCGGCTGCTGGAACAAAACACCGCATGATGTTTTTATCGCTTGGTTTGGTGATGTGCTGGATATACTTACCACCAACAATATTGGCTATGGCCTATGGAACTTTGTGGGTGATTTCGGGGTGCTGGATTCCGGCCGAACCGATGTAGCTTACGAAGACTGGCATGGCCATAAGCTGGACCGCAAACTGCTGAATTTATTGATGAAGCATTAGCCAGATAGCCTTATGGGTTTTTGAAGAAAAAGCTTTGCTTGCGCATTGATTTTTACAGCCGTGTGCAACAACTTTATATAAGGGTTTTAAAACAATTGTAACATTTCCCATTTTTTATAATGTGCTTTTAAGGTGTAAACTGCAATTCTAAATAGCTACCCTACTGATTTAAAAAGTGGTAAACAGACCTAATTTTTGACAGGTGATTTTAGCATTGGAAGAAACTTTTACCGTAGGCCGAGATACATTCTTTGACAGTATTTCGCCTACTTCAACTTTTTGGGTGATATTTGAAGACGACCTGACAACTGGTTACTTCTACGCAGTGGAAACAGAACCTGAACTAAAAGTTCTCCACGCACTTCACGTTTAAAATGTGGCTAATGTAATTGACAAATACAAGCCTTGCGAAATCAAAATAGCCTGGAGCGACGACGGGCAAATCGCCTCTTTGCTGATTACCAACTATCGCCATGCAGTTTTTGACTTTGAAACAAAAGCAGGTTTCTGCTGCAATGGTTTTCCAGAATGCAATGGAGACTGGTGCAAAACAAAAGAACGTACTTTAACCGACGCGTTAATTGAGGAAGTTTTCAAGAACCGCTAATGACAATATCTTTTTCCAGGGCTGGACGATCTATGAATGCCCACATAAACGCTAAGCCATTGAAAGTCTTCAATTCAGGACTATGTATTGAGCAAAGGTGGTAGCAACTATTTCAAAACCCCATATAAGACTTTACTCCTTTCAAATAGCTCAAATAAGCAACACAATACTGCAGCGCATACCGGACGGCAGTTTCGTAGGAATAGACTTATCCTTCCCTTGGCTGATGTTCATGTGGTATAAAGGGTTTTAATAAATCAATGGGTACCGGGAAAATGGTGGTGGAATTGTTTTCCACTGCTATTTCTCTTAAAGTTTGCAGGTAGCGAAGGGTCAGGGCGCTGGGTTGCTCGCTGAGCACCATAGCAGCATCGGCTAAACGCTGCGATGCCTGAAACTCGCCTTCGGCTGCAATGACTTTGGACCGGCGCTCCCGTTCGGCTTCGGCCTGCCGCGCCATAGCCCGCTGCATTTCCTGCGGCAAATCAATTTGCTTGACCTCCACATTCGATACTTTAATGCCCCAAGGATCGGTATGGGAGTCGATGATCTGCTGCAGTTTTTTATTGATCTTTTCCCGCTGCGACAGCAGGTCGTCCAGCTCCGACTGGCCCAGCACGCTTCGTAAAGTGGTTTGCGAAATCTGGGAAGTAGCAAACATAAAATTCTCTACTTCCACAATGGCTTTTTGCGGCTGTATCACCCTGAAATACACTACCGCATTTACCTTAATGGAAACGTTGTCCTGCGTGATCACATCCTGCGGCGGCACATCCAGCACCACCGTACGCAGGCTTACCTTAACCATTTTGTCGATGATGGGAATCAGCAAGATCAGCCCCGGCCCCCTTACGCCCCCGCCGACCAGCCGGCCCAGCCGGAAAACCACGCCCCGCTCATATTCCCGCAAAATGCGGATGGCGTTGAACAATATAATGAGTGCAAAAACAACAATCAGAATGGTAATAACAGGCAACTGTTGCATAAGCTTATTTTAATTTATTCAGGAAAATGCTTGACACGGATTTTGAGGTTTTCTACTGCTACCACCTGTACCTTTTCTCCTTTCTTTATTTTTCCCTCCACCGATTCGGCCTGCCAGATCTCTCCGTGCACCTGCACCATGCCGTGCGGGTCTAGTATATCAAGCGACAACCCAATATTGCCGATCATACCTTCTATACCCGTAATGGGTTTTTGCTTTTGGGCTCTTAAACCCATGCCTACCACGAACAGAAAAAACAAGGCGGACAACACCACAGCCGGAATGATCACGCCGGTGGATATTTGGGCAAACTCCAGCGGAGAACCTGGCTTCATCAGCATCATAGACCCCAGCAGCAGCGAAATGGTACCGCCAATAGCCAGCAGTCCGCCGCTGGTGATTTTAATTTCCAGCAAAAACAAAATGATGGCAAACACAATAAACGCCAGTCCGGCATAATTCAGCGGCAGGGTGTGCATGGCATAGAACGCCAGTATCAAACAGATGCCGCCAATAATGCCCGGCAGGATGGCCCCGGGTGTATACAGTTCGAAAAACAGCCCGTAAATGCCCAGCAACATCAGGATATAGGCAACGTTGGGATCACTGATCTTATCCAGAATATCTTCCACCCAGGTCATGGGCAGTTCCTGCACCGTAGCCTGCCGGGTGTGAAGAGTGGTAACAGCGGAATTGAGGGTAACGGACCGGCCATCAATCTTGTTCAACAGGTCCTGCGTATTCAGGGCCACCGTATCGATGATGTTTTCCGCCATGGCTTCGCTTTCGGTAATGGAGATGCTGCTGCGTACGGCATCTTCCGCCCACTCCAGGTTGCGTGACCGCTTTTCGGCTATGGTGCGTATAAAAGCAGCGGCATCGTTGGTGGCTTTTTCATTCATCACGCTATCAATTTGTCCCTGCATGCTCACCGGGTGCGCCGCACCAATATTGGTACCGGGCGCCATAGCGGCCACATGGGCGGCCAGTGTAATAAATACTCCGGCGGAACCGGCATGGGCTCCGGCAGGCGCTACATACACGACAATGGGTACAGGCGACTCCAGCATACTGCTTACAATAACGCGGGTAGACTTTAACAAACCACCGGGTGTATTCAGTTCAATCAGCAAACATTCCGCATGGGTTTTTTGAGCTTCATCCAGTGCCCGTTGGATATAACCGGCCGTTACAGGATTGATGCTTCCATCCACCTTGATGGCAATAACGTTTTGCGCATGAAGCGGAGAAGAAAGGAGAAAACATAAGGCAAAAAACAAAAGAACCGGTTTCATAATTGTGCCTTAAGATGAACAGAACTGCCATCGCTGGCATTTGTAATTTACAAAAAAACCGCCGCAGTAACAAAGCGACGGTTTTTTAAAAATCCATTGCACCAAAGGTATGGCTTCAAACAGATCATGGGCGGGTGGCTCCTGCGGCTGCTACGACACTACCATGCACACGGCGGCTGCATGTTTGCTCCAGTTACTCGGCCGCATTGGCCTGAACGGTGAGTGTCGTCCAGTTATCAGTGCGGAAGGGGGTGACCGGGAGTCCTTCTTTGCTGAACAAATTGGGCATGGAGGAATTGGTAAATCCAAACCGGACTGCTATGGGGTTTTTAACCGTTTTACTCCACACCAGTACTGTATTGCCTTCCACTTTTGCCTGGGCGGGTACAAAGTTTTTGTCTTCACCGGCAATATAAAATTCGGAAGGTGCGCCGCCTTTGCTCATGAGCCCGCTGGCAGCATGGTCAAAATAAAGACGGAGGCCTTTTTTCTCCGTTTTCATTTCTTTAAATACGGGGCTTTGGTAAGCGATGCCGGTTTTATGGTAAGTTTCCGCCAGTGCATAGTTGGCCAGCCGCAGCCCCACGTCTTTTTTGTTGTGCGGGTGAATGTCATTGATGTCATCCACCAGGTCGGTGGTTACTACCATGCCGGTATGAGGATAAGTAAGGGTTTGAGTTTGTGCTTCCCGTAACAGGGCCGATGAATTATTGTCTTTGCCATAGCCGGCAAAAGGTGCAATCTGCACGTAATAAAAGGGAAACTCTTTTCCCCATGCTTTGCGCCAGGCGCCGATCATGCTGGTAAAAAGATCATGGTACGTAGCAGCGGTGCCCACATTACTTTCACCCTGGTACCAGATGGCGCCGGCCACGGCAAAAGGTGTAAGGGGATGGATCATGGCATTGTAAGCCGCTGCCGGTGTTATGGGCCAGCCTTTGGCGGCTTTGAGCTTTCCGGCCGCTTCTTTCAAAAAGCCATCCTGCTGCAGTACGGATTCCGGTGTCCAGGCTTCAGCCGGCGTACCACCCCAGCTGGCATGAACGAGGCCTATGGGTACATTCAGCTCCTGGTGCAACCGGTTGCCAAAAAAGTAAGCCACCGCACTGAACTTTTTCATTTCCTCCGGGCTGGACACCACCCATTTTGCCTTCAGGTCTTCCTGCGGGTGTTCGGCTGTTGTTCTGGGGACATGAAAAAAGCGCAGGTTCGGATTGGCGGCGCGGGCCACCTCCTCGTCATATCTTTTAATGCCCCAGTTCAAGCTCATTTCCATGTTGCTTTGCCCGCTGCACACCCACACTTCACCCACCAGCACGTCCTCCAGCACAATGGTGTTGCTTCCCTTGATGGTAATTTGAAAAGGTCCGCCGGCCGCCGGTGTTTTGATCCGCAGGTTCCATTTGGCACCCGACGAACCTTCAGTGCGGTAAATGGTGGTATCCCAACCGGCGGTGACCTGGATTTTTTCGCCGGGCTCGCACCAGCCCCAAAGGTTGACCTCGCTTTTTTGCTGCACCACCATGTGGCTGCTGATCACGGCCGGCAGCCGAACCTCGGCACGTACCGCAGTTGTAGTGACCAAACAAAAGACCATCATCAATAAGGCAGGTAACGTTTTTCTCATATATGGTTTATTGTAATTCAGGTGTATAAAAATTTAGCCCACCTAATATAAACCAATGTCTTCATAAGTAATACAACTGCTGCCAGGCAACCGAAAACATAATTGTGGTGAAATGGGTGCTATGGGTTTTTGTTCCCATCGGCTAATATATGTTGACATACCTTTCCTCTAATGTTATCGTCAGTATCAGGCAGTTACGGCCAGCTGCATAGATGCAAAAAAACTCCTGAAGTTTCCTCCAAGAGTAATGACTTTTTTAAAAACCCATATAGCTTGTGCAGAAGATAAAGAACCGGTTGCACTGGTTGTTAGCTGCAGGTGCCGTCAATGGAACAGGCGGTGCCGTCTCCCACTACAGTTTTCAGCGGCTTTTCTTCTTCCCATACTTTTTCCAACACTTCTGTAAACACGTCCGAAGGCTGTGCGCCGGAAACGCCATACTTTTGGTTGAACACAAAGAACGGTACACCCCTGATTCCCAGTTGCTGTGCCTCGTACTGATCCTGCTCTACGGCTTCAGCATACTGGTCGCTTTCCAGTACCTGTTGCACTTCTTCGGCATTCAGGCCTATTTCCGTACCCAATTGTACCAGCGTGGCTTTGTCGCCAATGTCTTTGCCTTCTGTAAAATAAGCGGCAAAGAGTCTTTCTTCTGCTGCATCCTGCAACTGGTGATGCTTCGCCAGGTGAATGAGCCGGTGGGCATCCCCTGTATTGGCAATAACAGCTTTATCCAACTGATAAGTGATGCCTACTTCTTGAGCGGCCTGGGTTACCTGTGCATTGATTTGCTGCACCTGCTCCATACTCCAGCCTTTCTTATGGGCCAGCGAGGCAGCTACCGATTGGCCCGGGTTAGGTTGGGTGGTAGGGTCCAGCTGAAAACTTTTCCATACCACTTCCACTGCCTCTTTATGGGCAAAGCTGTTTAATGCGTTTTCAAATTTTCTTTTACCGATGTAGCAAAACGGACACACTACATCAGACCATATTTCTACTTTCATAATTTTTTCTTTTGGTTTTTTTATGCCCTTCTTTTTTGATTGGGTTGCAGCACACGCGTTTTACCGGCATCGAGTGTGGCTTCTATTCTTGCCTGAAGGTTAGTATAGGTGGGGTCTTCTTCCACCCTTTCGCCGTTGATAAAAAAGGTAGGTACATCTGTTACCCCCAGGCTGATACCCTCTCTCAGGTCATCCTGCACATACCAGCCATACACGCCATTGATCAGGTCGTATAAAAAATTCTTGTTGGTAATGCCGATGTCTTTAGCGTAGGATTTTAAACTGATGACCCCCAGGTTGCGGCGGTTGTTAAACAACTCCTGGTGCATTTCCCAAAACTTGCCTTCCTGTGCGGCGGCAATGGCCGCCTCGGCAGCTTTGTGGGCCTTTTGATTCACTTTGGTTAACGGGAAATGCCGGAAGATAAATTGCAGTTCACCGGCATGGGTTTCCAACAGTTGTTTCACAACCTCGTGGGCCCGTGCACAGGCTTCACTTTCATAATCGCCAAACTCCACTAGTTTAACCGGCGCTGCAGGATTGCCAATGACAATGTCTTTAGGTGGTATAACTGGTAATATTTCTTTTTTATTTTTCATTTTACTTCTCCTTTAATTGTTAATCATCCTTTTTGCTTAAGGGTGCCATTTTAATGGCGCCTGCTCAACTATTCCTTGCTGTTGCACGGGTACCGGGGTGAAAATGCAAGCTGGTAACTTATTTACGCCACCAGCTTTGCTGTATTATGCCTGAGGCCATATTGGCTTGATGGCGTTGGGTAGTCTTCCTAAAAATAGCCAGTGACTTTTTATCCAACTCAGGCCTGCTTGACCAGCTGAATTTCGCCATTGATCTTTACTTCTTCGCCCAGCATCACACCGCCTGTTTCTAAAGCGGCATTGTAATTAATGCCCCAGTCTTTGCGGTTGATTTTACCATTGATGGTAAAACCTGCCTTTACATTACCCCACGGATCTTTGGCAATGCCACTGTGCTCCACCGCCAGCTTTACAGGTTTGGTGGTTTCTTTAATGGTCAGGTCACCATAAAGGTGAAAAGTTTCGTTATCCACTTTTTCTACCTTGGTAGATTTAAAGCTGATGTAAGGATGCGCATCCGCGGCAAAAAAGTCGGCGTTGCGTAGGTGCTCGTCGCGCTGGCTGTTGTTGGTATTGATGGAGGCGACCTCTACATTCGCTTCTACCAAAGCCTGGCTAAAGTCATCGCTGCTGGTTTCAGTCTGTACATCAAACCGGTTAAACGCGCCGGATACATTGGTGATCATTAAATGTTTGATCTTAAAACCTAATTCGCTATGTGTGGGATCTAAAACCCATTTTGTTGTTGACATGATTGTTATGTTATTTAATATTTTGTGTTATAGTATTTTGAAAAAGTTTTAGTGAGGCCATACGCCCAGCTTGCCTTGCTGGTAATCGACATAAGCCTGCCGGATTTCTTCCTGCGTATTCATAACAAAAGGACCGTGTGCAACCACTGGCTCACCGGTTGGTTGGGCATGTCCCAACAGGATCAGGGCATCTTCAGTGGCCGTGATTTGGATGGTTTCGCCATCCCGGTTAAACTCTACCAAGTCGTGTGCCTCGGCTTCCGTACCATTGACGGTTACCGCACCCCGGATGACATAAAACAACACGGTTCTTTCGGCCGGCACCTGCACCTCCAGTGTTCCCTCTTTTTGCATTTGAATGCTGGACAGGTGCACATCGGAAAGTGATTGAACAGGTGCCTGCTGTCCCGCCCATGAGCCCGACACCAGATTGACGATGACCTTGCCTTCGTTTGAATGGAGCGCCGGTATTTCAGCTTTTTGCAGACCAATGTAATGGGGCGCTGCATTTTTTAAACGCGCCGGAAGGTTGACCCACAACTGCAGGATCTCAACCGGGCCGCCTTTTTCCTTGAACTCATCAGATGAAAGTTCGGCATGAATAATACCGCTGCCGGCGGTCATCCACTGTATGCCACCTGCTTTGATGTTGCTGTTAAAACCGGTGCTGTCCTGGTGTACCAGGTCGCCTTCTACGATAAAAGTGACTGTTTCAAATCCTTTATGCGGGTGCGGTCCGAAAGGCAGACCCCGGTTTTGAGCCGGATAAACCTGGTAGCCATGGTGGTTTAAAAACAGAAACGGGTCCATGGCATCAATGGGAACATTGCGGGTGGGCATGGCACGGTAGGTATCTAATCCTTCATAATCCGTGAAACTGGCCCCGTATACAGCTTGTACTGATTTCATTGCTTTATTTTTTATAGTTAACCATCTTTTTTTAGGCCACCTTTTTAATCAACTGGTCGGCCGGGCGGCGTACTTTTTTGGCCCCGGCCAGAAAATCGTTTTCGCTGTCGCGATAACCCAGCGCCAGGATGGTAACACTGCGCAGGCCCTGTTCTTTCAGGTTCAGGATTTCATCTACGGCATCAGGCTGAAAGCCTTCCATAGGCGTGGCATCCACCTGCTCTACCGCCGCGGCGGTGATGGCCGTTCCAAAGGCTATATAAGCCTGACGGGCGGCCCATTGGTGTTTTTCTTCCTGGGTGCGGCCGTGCACTATGCCTAGCAGCGACTGCCGGAAGGCAGCCAGGCTTTCCAGCGACACGCCCCGGGTTTCGGCAATATTTCGGATGTAATCTTCTACCTGGGTTTCGGTTACATCCTGCCAGGCGGCAAAAATCAGCAGGTGGGAGGCTTCTACGATCTGCGGCTGGTTGTAGGCTGCCGGCAGCAAGCTTTTTTTCAGGTCTTCATTTTCTACCACCAGAATGGTATAAGGCTGAAGTCCCATAGAGGAGGCGGACAAACGGATCGCTTCCAGGATGGTATCAATTTTTTCCTGGGGTACTTTTTGGCCGTTCATTCTTTTGGCGGCATAGCGCCACTGAAGTGCGTCGAGTAATTTCATGATAATTTTTTATACTAATTATTTTTTCTAACACTGTTAGGTAATTGGTTAAAAAAAAGGATTTATCCTTTTATGCCCGAAATAAAGCTGCCGATAAAATCTTTTAACACCATGCTATTCAACTCTTCCCGGTCGCTTCCCTTGCCCATCATGTTGATGGAGATTAATCCATGCAGCATTGACCAAAAGGTGTGCAGCTTGAGGAATGGATCAGCGCCAGGGTTTTTGCTACCGGCAATCAATTCCCGCAGCGGCGAAAGAATCAGTTCGGTAAAAGAAGTAAGCTCGCTGATCTGCCGGACCGTTTCGCAGGTAGGCATGCCCAGGCCGTACATCAGCTGGTAGTATTCTTTATGGGTAAAGGCAAAGTCCCAGTAGGCATAGGCAATGGCTTCCAGTTGTGCTTCCGGTTGTTTTTGCCCGTCTTTAGCTTGGAGCAGGTCGTCATTCAGCAGCTGAAATCCCCGCTTGGTAAACTCCAGCAGGATGGCTTCCTTGTTTTGGAAATGGTCGTAAATCACCGGCACGCTGTATTCAATGGCCTCTGCTATTTTTCGAATGGATAGCGCCTGCCAGCCCTCCTGCTCTACCAGCCGCCAGGCGGCCTGCAGAATGGAAGCCCGAACCTTCTCTTTTTGCCTTAATTTACGTTCTGCAATTCCCATTTTTAATCCTTGTTATAATTTCTAACAGTGTTAGCAAAATTAAGATAAATTCTTATATCAGCCAATATTTTTGATACTTTCCTATTCAAAAGAATGTTAATGTTAAGCTGGTACTGTTCAAACGAACTGGAAATGCTGATGAAATGCCCTTAATGACCTGTCGCAGGTGTATGGGGTTTTAAAGCTTTTCTTATGCTGCTTAAAAACGTTGTCTGTGAAGACTTTTTGCTGCTTTAAATCAATTAAATTTAACCTATGGTGCAACTACAGGATTTAAGAGCAGGCAATTATGTTTTTTACAATACCATTGGCTCGGTTCCGCTGACTGACTACCGGTTTGAAAACCCCAGGGAACTGTGCCGGGTTACGGGCCTGGAGCCCGAAAAGGTAGTGCTGCAGTTTTTGGATGAACAAATCCGCAATGAATTTAGCCCGGAAGTACATACCCATTTGATCAACATCAGCCCGGTACGCCTGAGCCCGGAAATTGTGGATGCCTGCCGCCTGGAAGACAACCATTTTCAACTCCTTCCCAATGGCGAAGATTATCGCTACAAAGACCAAACAGTAAAATACCTGCACCAGCTGCAAAACCTCTATGCGGATGCTACCGGGCAGGCACTGGAAGTGGTATGGGCTTTTTAAACAATCGTTCTGATATGAACCAGCCACTAGCTCTGTGCAGGTTGTAAAATAACGGCTGGTCCGTTGGTAAAGATTCAACCTCCTGGCTTACTTCAAACACCTGAATCGGACAGCATGGAAGCTCTGATCTTTTGTGGGATACAAGGCTCCGGAAAAACTACCTTTTACCAGCAACACTTTTTAAAAACCCATATCCGGCTGTCGCTCGACCTGCTGCATACCCGCAATAAAGAAATGCAGTTTTTACTTACCTGTTTTGCCACGCAGCAGCGCTTTGTCATTGATAATACCAACCCCACCCGGCGGGAGCGAAAAAAGTATATTGATCTTTGCAAGGCGTACCGGTTCCAGGTAAGAGGTTTTTATTTTGACAGCCCTGTAGCCGATGCCCTGGTCCGCAATAGGTTGCGTGAGGGTAAGGAATGCATTCCTGAAAAGGGCCTTATCGCCACTCATAAAAAGCTGGAAATACCCACTTACGACGAAGGCTTTGACCAGTTGTACAAGGTGACGATCCATCACCAACAATTTATAGTGGAAGTTATGGATGCTCCTTCTCCAATTTAACAAAACGGAAAGCAGCGAATGTGTATGCACCATTTACGCACCCTGGCCCATGTACTGAGACAAGCCACCATCCATAAAATAACTGGAGCCCGTAACATAATCCGCATCGGAAGAAGCCAAAAAAACGGCCAGCCGGGCGATTTCTTCCGGTTGCCCGGGTCGTTTCATGGGGATATTTTGTGAAGCCTCGTCTCGGTATTTTTTATCGTCCAGGGCCTGCTGGTTCATGGGCGTTAAAATCATGCCCGGAGCAATGTTGTTGACCGTTATGCCTTCTTCTGCCAGCTCCAGCGCCAGCGTACGGGTAAGGTTGCGGACAGCCGCCTTGGAAGCGCAATAATCGGCGGTACCGGCCGACACAATTTCTTCGTGGACCGAAGTCACATTGATGATTTTTCCTTTACCGCCGTTTTGTTTGCGGTGCCGGATAAAACTGCGGCTGCAGAAAAACGTACCATACAGGTTGGTGCGGATGGTCCGGTCAAATACTTCGGTTGACATATCGGCCACATAAATACCCGATCCATTAACGGCTGCATTATTCACCAGAATGTCAATAGTGTTGAAGGTCTGCAAAGCCTTCTGAAACAAATCTTCCACCGACTTTTCATCTCCTACGTCTACCGGCAGTACCAACCCTTTTCGCTGCTGTTTTTGCACTTCTTCCAGGGTACGTTCCGCACCTTCCTTATCGGTATGATAACAAATGACCACATCGGCCCCTTCCTGTGCATAGGCGATAGCTGTTGCTTGTCCAATGCCCGAATCCGATCCGGTAACCAGGGCAACTTTTCCACTTAGTTTTTGCATAACCGGTTTATTTAAAATGATGAGCAGATAAAGCATAAACTCCACCCCATCTATAGGGCGAAAGGCATGCTTTTGATTTTGCTATAGGGCTGCACCAAAAATAAGACCAGTAACTACTGTGGTGTTAGCGCCAGTGGCCGAGCGGCTTATGCAATGCTGTACAAGCCTTAAAACAAAAACTTGCTGCGCCAACCGTATCTATTTACCAGCGACTGAGTTGCATTAAATGGTCATCGGTAAAGTGCAGCAGTGAGGGCAGCTGCTGGTCGGCCAGGCCAAAGCGTTTGTCCTGGTGGTTGTGGGGTTCCGGCACGGCCACTACCTTCATGCGGGCGGCTTTGGCGGCTACCATCCCGTTTACGGAATCTTCAAAGGCCAGGCAGTGCAAGGGGTTGCTGTTGAGCTCCCGGGCACAGGAAAGGTAAACGGCCGGATGCGGTTTGCCGTAAGGCTCAAATTCGGCAGAAGAAACCACTGCAAAATGCTGGCGGATATCCAGGTGTTCTAAAACCGATTGTATCAGGCGCATGGGCGACGAAGAAGCCAGGCCTATTTTAAAATCCCTTTCCTCAAAAAAGTTCAGGATGTAATGCAGGCCATCCATGCCTTTGCCGTTGGCAATAATTTTATCCGTTACTGTTTCCACAATTTCATCGGCTACCACTTCGGCGCTTTTGGCCTCCCACTGAAAATAGTTGTGCCAGTAACTCACCACTTCGGCGGTACGCAGCCCGGTTGTTTGCAGCGCCAGCTCCGGCGATATTTCCACGCCCACGGTAGCAAACACCTCTTTCATGGCCAGGCCCCATAAAGGTTCGGAGTCAATCAGTAAACCATCCATATCAAAAATAACCGTATTCAACATAGTGCCTTTTTTAAGGCTGCAAAGGTACTGCAACCCAAAGGTTGCCGAAAGGGTAATTCGTTAAAATATCCTGCAACGAGCGGTTCTGCACCTCATCCACTTTAGGTATTTCCATTTGCATCAGTTTGTAACTGCAAACGCTATATGGGTTTTTGAAAAAGTTTTGAAATGGGGTTAACCTAAAGACAGCAGCTCCTTCCAGAGTGGCAAAAGCACACAGAAAGCTGATCTTTCCAACTTTTGAAAGGTGTAATACAAATCTGGCATTGTTATTTTAGTACCTCTTCAGGCTGCCTCACCTGTTTCAGATGAGCTTTATTAGTAGTACAAACACAAAGAATCAAAAAGTATGGAAGCGCTTAAGACCATTCGCGTACCCTACCAGGGTAAAGGCTATAAGGTTTCGTATAAAACAGAAACCATTGATATCAGCATGACGCCATTGGGATTTGTAAATGTGTATGCTGTTTTTATTGATGACCCAGAACTGCAGAAAATTGCCGGCCACCACTTTACCCTACTGCATCACCCGGTGCATCTGGTAAAGCCGGTATTTGATGTTAGAAACCCAGGAGATGTGGAAGAACAAAACCTGAAGAAAACCATTGCGCAGCAGATTATGAACAACCCGTCGGAATAATCGAGAATTGAAAGTGTAAGCCCATGTTTGAGTGGAAGGCACCTATGGGTTTTTTCTAAAAGATGGAAAAGAAATATCTACAACAAAATGCGTAGTATCATATGGCACAGGTAAGGATGCAGAAAACCAACACATTGGCCGACAACCATTATGTGTTGAAGGAAGTACATTTTGAACTGCAAAAAAAAGACGGCTCCTGGGCACCACAAAAGCGGAAAGTGTTTGATCATGGCAATGCCGCTGCCGTGTTATTGTATAACCAGCAGGAAGGTACGATCATCCTGACCCGGCAGTTCAGGTTGGCGACCTACCTCAATGGCAATCCATCCGGTATGCTGCTGGAGGCCTGTGCCGGACTGCTGGAAGAAAACGAGGAGCCGGAGAAAACCATTTTGCGGGAAATTGAAGAAGAAACCGGGTACCAGCTAAGCGAGGTGCAAAAGGTTTTTGAGGCTTATTCTTCGGCCGGCGCCCTGACCGAAAAAATATTTTTATACGTGGCACCGTACCGCAAAGACCAGCGGGTAAGCAGCGGCGGCGGGCTGCAGGAAGAAGGCGAAGACATTGAGGTAGTGGAATTGTCGTTTGAGGAAGTCTTGCAACAATTGGATAATGGCGCCATCATGGATGCTAAAACCATCATTTTACTGCAATACGCCCGGATCAAAGGTTTACTGCAAAAACAATAACATTGTCATCATTTTAAAGGCCCGTGTTGTTACAAAAAAGTTTTTAAAAAACCCATAGCTGAGACACTAACGGGCTTTAAGAGGTTATGGGATTTTGAAGAAGTGTGATTGGCGGCTGTACTCATGAGGTGTTTGACTGGCCGGTTTGTTGCACCCATGCCAGGGCTTGCTGCCTGTTAGCAACATCAAAGTATTGCAACTGTATCTTGTGAAAATTATTAAGCTTGCCGGTACCTCCTGCACATGGCATTTTAAAAACTAATGATACGGATGCAGCGGTTCCTGCACCCGTATCATTAGTTTTTATATGATCCTTTCTTTTGTTTCTTACATCCTTTTACTTGTTGTTTAGATGCTATCAAGCTAACTTATTTTCATATCCTGCTGCTCAACAAGCGAAACCTTTCCTACCTTTTAGAGTTGCTTATGGATTGTTCTTATTCACCGGAGGTTTGTAAGGCACCACCCGCGTATTGACGTCACTGGGTACTATCGTTGCCGGTATGGTTGTCATGCCGGTACCTACTTTAGGGCTGGTACCATTAACGCCCATGCCGGGTCCAAGCGCACCCAAAGCGGCAGGTGTACTGCCCGTACCTACAGCGCCGCTCCCGGTATTGGCACCCGAGGTGGTGGTATTGCTGGTGCGGAAAATAAAACGGCCGTTGGCAATGCCAAACCTTCTTTTATTTACACCTATCACATCCTGTAGGCTTGTTTCGGTATCTATACCATAAGCTCTACGGTTGAGGGTTCTTACGGTAGAGTCGGCAACGAAAAAAGTACGGGCACTGGTTGGATTATTTAAATAAGCATTCCAGGCACTGGTATCAGAGAGGTTGGTTATTTCTGTGGAAGCATTTTCTCCTTTTGCTGCTGCCGGTCTTGTTTTTTCAGCTGCGGTTGGTTGTTTTTTGGCCTTGTTGTCCGCTATTGTTTTCTGGGCTTCAACACCCCCTGCCATGTACACTAAAATCCCCAGCAATAACATCATCTTCTTCATGGCTTTTGATTTAAGTAAATACTTGTTTTCCCATTATATACCGCAAATCCGCTGCCATTCTGCGGTATCGAAAGCCTAATGTTAGAGGGGCAAACCGATGAGAAAAAAGCCTATTACCAAGCCTGCCCACCTGGGTAAAAGCGAAATCATTTATTGACACAATTATCCATTCATTACCGGCCCTGCGTTGACGGTTTGGTAACTGCCGACCTGATAAAGGGATAAGGCCCATACTTTGATTGCATTGGATAACAAGCTTTGTTGATTATCTCTTATGTACTACACGGATCAATTTTACGCCGTTAAAGAAAAAGTTTTTAAAGAGATTGCTTTAAAAACCAACGCACCGGTTTCTTACCGTCAAAAAGTAGTGGTGTTGATAACGGTTATTTCTTTGCTGAAGCTGCTGGTGGCCTTTGTCGTTCCCTTAGGAAATGACGAATCTTATTACTGGTTATACGCACAGGATATCAAATGGAATTACTTTGACCACCCGCCTATGGTGGCGGTGTGGGTTCGTTTGTTTACTCTTAACTTATGGCTTCAGGATTTTGCCGGTTTTATCCGGTTGGGCAGCATTGTTGCCTGCGCTTTGTCCAGCTGGTTCATGTACCAAACCGTTGCCTGTTTACATTCGGAAAGGGCCGGCTGGCTGGCGGCCTGTTTGTACCATGCCTCCTATTATGCCGGCATTACGGCCGGTTTGCTGGTGATCCCGGATGCTCCACAACTGGTTTTCTGGACCTTTAGCTTATGGATGATTGCAACAATTACGAGAGACGGCAGTAAATGGCGGTACTGGATCTTGCTGGGCATAGCTGTGGGTCTTTGCATCATGAGCAAAGTACATGGAGTTTTTATCTGGTCCGGACTGGGTTTGTATGTACTTTTAAAAGAACGGTCCTGGCTCGCAAAGCCGCAGTTGTGGACTGCACTTGCGATCTCTATTGTGATAGCTAGCCCTATTGTATGGTGGAACCTGCACCACGACTTTGCTACTTACCGTTTTCACAGCCAGCGGGTTATGGTGCTTCACAGGGTGATGAACGGGTATAGCTTTTTAAGAGAAATGGCCGGGCAGTTTTTCTTCAACAACCCCTTTAATGTTATGCTGGTACTGAGTGGCTTTGCCGCCTGGCGGCGCAGGAAGCTCAAGTTTTCAACCGCTTTATCCATTTATAACTGTATAGCCTTGCCATTGATCTTGCTGTTGCTGGCTATCGCTCTTTTCAGGGACACCACCTTGCCCCATTGGAGCGGCCCGGCTTATGTGACTCTCCTTCCATTGGCTTCCATCCGGTTGGCCGCCATGAGTCGTACCCGCTTATTCCCCCGTTGGATCAAAACCAGCCTGGGTGCCTTTGTACTGGTGCTGGTGGTGCTCACGCTGACGATTCTTTTTTACCCCGGCACCCTGGGCAGCAAAGACCCCAAAAGCTATGGCAAAGGTGATCTGACCTTGGATTTTTATGGCTGGGAGGAAGCGGCCCAACAATTTGCGACACAACATCAAAAGGCCGTGCGCCAGGGCCTTGTACCGGCTAATACGTCTGTGGTGTGCTACAAATGGTGGGGTGCCCATATTGAATATTTTTTCTGCCGTCCAATGGGCTTAACCATGATAGGAATGGGTAACCTCAACAACCTGCACGAATACCAGTGGCTGAACAAGGAAAGAAAACACGCGGTCAACCTGAACCAGGCTTACTGCATTGTGCCGGCCGATGAATACTATGATGTCGAGAAACAGTATGCTCATTACTACCGCGAAATCAAGTGGATCAACACCATCGTTACCTACCGCAATGGACAGCCGGCGCACCTTTTTCATGTATACCATTTAAAAGGATGGAAAGGAAGGCTGCCCACAGCCCAATAGTGTCGCATTGTTTGAATGTGCAATCTGCATAAAATTAATAACTACAAATACCGATATCCGCTTCAGGGACGGGTTTCAGGCGGTGCTTTCGCAAGACTTTCTCCACGGCTTCAACTTCTTTAAAAGTCCATATAGGATAATATACGAGGTTTGGCCTAAATAAAAACCCTCATCAAAGCTCAGGTACATCTACTAAAAAATGGAGGCTGATTTGTTTTTGTCAAAATAAACGATAGTTTGCCGGCTGAAGATAAAAGTGATTGAGCCATAAAATCTGTTTCCTATGAATCTTTCCAATGGAATAACTTCCGGCCAGTTAGCGCAGAGCTATGCTATTTTAAATGATATCCGTTTGCCGCACGGCTTATACCTGGCCAGTCCCAGCGAAGACTACCGCTATGTGTGGATCCGGGATTCGGTTTACATTTCCCTTCCTTTTTTAAATAAAACCTGCGACACCTACCAGCGCACCTATCACCGCTTTTTGGATTTGTTCAGGGAGTACGAGTGGAAGCTGGATATTCATACCAAAGAAAAACCGGCTGCCGAGTGGGAATACATTCATGCCAAATACTGCGCAAAAGAAGTAAAAGAACTCAGCGAACCCTGGGGGCATTGCCAGCACGATGCGGTAGGCGCCCTGCTCTGGGGCATAGGCGAAGGCGATCAAAGAGGCAAAAAAATTATTCGGGACGATAAGGACCGGCAAATTGTACAAAAGCTGGTGGAATACCTGCAAACCTGCCAGTACTGGGAAGACCCGGACAATGGCATGTGGGAAGAATGGCGCGAGATGCATGCCTCCAGCATTGGTGCCTGCATCTCCGGGCTTAAAGCCGTAGCACACCTGGTAAGCGTACCAGAATCGTTGATTTTAAAAGGCTATGAGGCATTAGAAAAACTGCAGCTGACCGAAAGCGCCAGCCGTTTTATCGACCTGGCACAACTCAGCCTAATTTATCCCCACCGGGTGTATTCCAACGAAGAAGCAAGGGAAGTAATCCAACGGGTAGAAGCGCAACTGTTAAAGCAAAGAGGCGTTATCCGGTACCGGGGTGACTCCTACTACTCCACCAAAGAAGCCGATGGCCGCCACCATGCTTTGGAATACTACTATGGTACCGAGGCGGAATGGTGTTTTGGCCTGCCCTGGCTGGCCCTCTGCCACATGGAAATGGGCAACTATGACAAAGCCAAAGAATATGTGGACTGGACAGAAAAAGTAATGCTGCCGGACGGCAGTCTGCCCGAATTGTACTATGCCGGGTCGGACCGACCCAATCCCAACACTCCATTAGGTTGGGCCAATGCGCTGTATATAGTAGCCAAAGAAAAAATGGGTGTGACCGAGTTGGCACCGGAATAAAGTAAACTAAATACAATGATACATGAGGGCCTGCACTGCAGGCTCTTTTTTTGGGGGTTATATGGGTTTTTGAAAAAGTTTTTTCATCGCTCCTTATTTCTTCTGAATTGTGCAGCCTTAATCAAGACGATGCGCCGTTTGCCTCCAGATACACTGGCGACCTGTGACACTGGCTTTTTATTATTCGTTTTTGAGTTGTATCAAAAATCAGGTGCGACACTTATACAACGACCTCTTTCCGTCCCCCGTGCTTTAAAAGCCATTACCTTTGCCCGCTATTAATTATGGGAGTTTGGAGGCCTGATCATCATGCGCCAGTGTATACCGTGAAGTTTGGTTTGCTCTGTGCCAGTTCATTTTTGTTTTCCGCCAGCTTTAACATGCTGATACCCGAACTGCCGGCTTATTTAAGCAGTTTGGGAGGCGCTGAATATAAAGGGCTGATCATTGCTTTGTTCACCCTTACGGCCGGTCTTTCCCGCCCTTTCAGCGGCAAGCTGACCGATACTATCGGCCGGGTGCCGGTCATGGCGGTGGGTTCGCTGGTTTGTTTTGTATGCGGCTTTTTATACCCGATGCTGGGTACCGTTTCGGGTTTTCTGCTCCTGCGCCTGTTTCATGGTTTTTCTACCGGTTTTAAACCTACGGCTACCGCGGCTTATATTGCTGATATTATACCCAGTCACCGCTGGGGCGAGGCCCTGGGCATACACGGCATTTGCTTTAGCACCGGCATGGCCATGGGCCCGGCCTTAGGCAGCCTCATCACTGCCCGTTATTCCATTGACGCCCTCTTTTATTGTTCTTCGCTATTTGCCCTGCTTTCTATTGTGATTTTGATGAACATGAAGGAAACGCACCCGGAAAAGCAACGGTTCCAGTTTTCCTTGTTCAAACTGTCACGCAACGAAATCCTGGAACCTAAGGTCATGCCGGCCGCCATTGTTACTTTCCTGGGATACATTAGTTACGGGGTGGTTTTAACGCTAATTCCCGACTGGAGCCAGCATTTAGGGGTAGCCAACAAAGGGACTTTTTTTGTGGTGTTTACCATTTCGTCTTTACTGGTGCGCTTTGTAGCCGGAAGGGTTTCAGACCGGCACGGCCGGGTGGCGGTATTAAAAGCAGCGCTTTTACTCCTGGTGCTTTCAATTGTAATGATCGGGTGGGCGGCTACACCGGTTGTATTAATGAGCGGTGCCTTTATATACGGACTGGCAACCGGTCTTTTTTCACCCGCCTCCGCTGCATGGACCGCTGACCTCAGCCAGCCGGAAAACCGGGGTAAGGCCATGGCCACCATGTACATTGCCCTGGAAGCCGGCATCGGCATCGGGGCGCTCATAGCCGGTTGGCTGTTTGCCGATGCAATGCCCATGATACCGCTGATCTTTTATGGAACCGCGGGCATTACCGTTTTAGGACTGGTGTACCTGTTGATGACACCCCGAAAAAGAAAGTTGGTGCCGTAAGGTTTGCAAAAGGCTCTTTTGCACCTGCATAAAAAAGCAATGAAACCATCGCAGAAAATTGGGTATCAATTCCGGATTTAATGGCGGCGATAAAAATTAGGTGGATATACGTAAAAGAAAAAGCCTTGGCTGTACAAC
>JAEWAC010000331.1 GCA_023391895.1 Bacteroidota bacterium | reverse complement strand
ATTGTACAACAGCGAGTCGCTTTTTAAGTAATAGGCCGGGTCTTTCAGCTCTACGTTGTTCCGGAAGTAAATGTCTCTTAGATCGGCATAGTAAATGCCTTCCTTGCTGGTAAGCACCGATTTTTTATTGACCACTTTGCCGCCATTGTTATAGGTGCCTATTTTATTGGCCACATCATAGTCCAGCTCATTGGTGGTTAAGGTAGCATGGCCGTCCGACAGCCGTACCTTGCCCCTGAGGTTGGCCATTTTATTGGCCGAGAGGTACTTCAGGTAGTTGGCGTACACATTGGTGGTATCGTCGTTGATGTGCACGTTGCCAAACGCTTCAAAAACTTTGGTGTTGTTGTTGATGACACAGCTGTCGCAGGTAAAAATGGTGGTGCCTTGCCGAAGCCGCACCTTGCCGGTCAGTATCTGCAGTTCCGTATCCGGACTGATCTTTTTGAAAGAAAGTTTGTTGGCATTTAAAATCTCTACCGAGTGCAGGGTGTCGGGTGCCGGTGTTTGCGCACGGGCAACAGTTGCTGCTGCCAGCAAAAAAAATAAAAACAGGAAAAACGAAGCCTTCATTAATTACTGCTGCTAGTGATCACAAGGGTATCTTTTACCACCGGCGAAGTTAAAGGCTCGGGTTTTGATTTGCCGCCGAATACGGAAATATTAACGTAGCGTTTGGGGTGTACCCGTACATCATCCAGCAAAATTTCCAGTCCCAGTGCCGCCCTGTTCAATTGGTCGTACAGCTTTTTGTCGTTCAGCAGAGCACCGAGCGTGCCGTCGGGCGAGTTGACGCGGGCCACCGTACCTTTCAGCTCACCAATGGTACCTTTCAGTTCGGTAATGGCGCCTTCCAGTCCGGCTAAAGTTTGCTGAATCGGGGCATTGGCCAGCTGACCGGTGGTTAGTTCAATATTGCGGAGGGAGGATGAAATGGCATCGTTGTTCTTGGCCAGGTTGGCGGTTACCGAGTTCAGGTTGTTGAGCGATTGGGCCAGTGCGCCGTTCTGTGCGTTCAACAACTGCTGCATATGACCGGCCGAAACCGTCAGGTGGGCAATGAGGGTTTGCAGGTTGTTATTGGTTGTGGGGTCCAGTATGGAGTTGATAGCACCAATAGCAAATTTGAGGGAATCCAGTGTTTCGTTGACCCTTGTAATGGTAGGGGTGAGCTGGGTTTTGATGTCGCTCATCAGGCCGGCGTCCAGCCGTGTACTGATAGTGTCGCCCGGTTGTAAATAGGTAGTAGCGTTTCCTTTTTCGATGCTGATGTAAGAAGAGCCAACCAAAGCGCCATCAATAAAGGCTACAGAGTTGGCCGGTATGTTAATGTCGCGGTTGAGGTGAATTTCAACAATAATGCTGTTGACTTCTTTGTCGGTGGGTGCGTAATTATAAACTTTACCAACGGGCAGGCCGTTGATCTTTACTTCGTTGGACTTTTGCAAAGACCCCAGTTGCTTGAATACAGCGTAAATAACAGGTGTTTTGGAGAACAGGCTTCTGCCTTTTAAAAAATTAAATCCCAGAACCAATGCCAGTATAGCTGCTATGGCAAGAATTCCAACCTTGATTTCATTATTGAGCTTCATGCAGTATTGTTTTCAATTGCCGATTACACGGGCCAATTCGCCTCAAAGTAACAATAAAATTTACTCCTGAAGCTATGTTCGTATGTAAACAAGCATCAGGAGTAAAAAAATCGTACCAGCAATAAATCAGGCAATTGGCGGCTTATCGGGTCATGCGCTTTTGCTCATGGTCTTCAATAGCCTGCAGAAACTCATGGGCTGAAGCGGAGGGAGCGGCTGGCACCCGTGCTTGTGCCTGGGCCTGAACCGGTGTCTGGTTTTTTTCCAGCCAGCCGATATAGTTCTTTAAAGCTTCGGTTATGCATAAGGCAATTTCCTGCTGGCCAGACTGGCTGTTCAGGTAATCTTCTTCTTCGCGGTTGGTAATGTAGCCGGTTTCAACCAGTATGCTGGGCATGGCTGTTGCCTGCAATACCCATATACCCACCTGGCGCTGCTTTTGTCCGCGGCTTACACGGCCCACTTTGACAAACTGTTCTTCTACCAGGCCGGCCAGTGTGGCACTGCGCTTAAAAAACTGTTTTGTTTTTAAAAGCGAAAGCGCAATAAATTCTGGTGAGTTCGGGTCGATGTCGCCGTATTTCTCGCTAAAGTTTTCTTCTGCCAGCATGGGAGCGTTCTCCCGCAGGGCTACTTCTTTGTCTTCGTTTTTATGAGCACCCCAGATGTAGGTTTCGGTTCCTTTGGCCGGGTTGGGCGTGGTATAATAGCGGTATTGTGGCACCTTCTTCGTTACCTTTTTCTTGTTTTTTCCTTTGCCTACATAGCTGACCACGTTTTTATAACCAGCCAATTCTTTGTGTTGGCGGGGCGGTGCTGCATTTACGTGTATAGAAATAAAAAGGTCACCTTTGTTTTGATTGGCGAGCGAGGCACGGGTATGCAGTTCGGGATAAGAATCATTGGTGCGGGTAAAAATCAACTTTACATCCGGAACTTCTTTAGTAATCAGTTGACCCAACTTCATGGCTACACCCAGGCAAATATCTTTTTCGTAAGAATATTCGCCGCGGGCACCAACATCTCTGCCGCCATGGCCGGCGTCAATAATTATGGTGCGTACGGCTTTTTGCTTGTGTGGAACATAAGAAGAGAGCAGGGTAACGCATCCAAAAAGAGAAAAGATCAGTAAAGTTTTTTTCAGCATATGGGATTTTGTTGAACAATTTTAGATAATCTTCACAAATTGTTAAAAGCTTAAACGATTACTTTTGTTCAAGCCTTATGACAGGACTGCACAAATTTAGTTTAAAAAAATACTTGTTGGCCTTTACAGCTTTTGCATTCTTTTGTGCAATAACGTGGAAAAGCCAGGCACGGCATATAGTATTGCCCGAAATTTACAGCACTTTAACAACTGATACAAGTAAACCCCTCCAAAAAGATACGCTTCGCAGCCCTCAGCAGGTTCTTCGTCAGGCCCCTTCACCGGCTATTGTAAATGCTGCCGATACCATTCCCGACTCGTCAGCGGTCATAAAGCGGACCGATACAGTACCGCAGCAGCGGACGGATACTTTTTCTTTACGCATATCCAAAGACACACTGGCCGGCCCGGTAAACTATGAAGCGGAAGACAGTGCGGTGGTATATGTAGAAGCCAAAAAAATTGTTTTATACGGCAATACCAAAACCACCTACCAGGATGTTAACCTGCAGGCGCCCAAGGTACAGATGGACCAGTCCACCAACCTGGTGACGGCCTATAACTCAAGAGACAGCCTGGGAGATGTGATCAGCCGGGCACAGTTTGAGCAGGGCGAGAACAAGTTTGAAAGCGACACCATCCAGTTCAACTTTAAAACCCAGAAAGGCCTTACCAAAAATACGTATACGCAGCAGCAGGAAATGTTTGTACAGGGCGAGGATATTAAAAAGGTAGATGCCAATACGTTTTTTGTAAAACATGGCCGGTTTACCACCTGTAATTTAGACGACCCGCACTTTGCCTTTACTTCCAATAAAATTAAAGTCATCAATAACAAGGCAGCCATTACCGGACCTACGCACCCCGAGTTTGAAAGCGTACCCGTTCCGATTTACCTGCCTTTTGGTTATTTTCCCTTAAGCAAAGGCCGGCATTCGGGTTTGTTGCCGGTGGAGTTTACGGTCAATGAAGAGTACGGCCTGGGGCTGGAAGGTATAGGTTATTATAAAGTATTAAACGATAACTTGGATGTAATGCTGAGGGGTGATGTGTACTCCTACGGCAGCTGGCGGCTGAACCTGACACCTACCTACCGCAAGCGGTACCGTTACAATGGTACGTTCAATTTTAGCTTGCAGCACAGCAAGCTTAATTTCAAAGGCGATCCCGACTACAGCCTGACCAAAACCTTTTTTGTATCCTGGAGTCACTCGGTAGATCAGCGGGCCCGGCCGGGAACCAACTTTTCGGCCAATGTGAATGCGGGGTCTACCAAGTACAACCAGTACATTCCCAATAATGCGTACCGCAATTTTCAAAACCAGCTGACCTCCTCCATTGCCTATTCTAAAACATGGGCCGGCAAACCCTATAACTTAACCTTAAGCGCCAACCACAACCAGAACAATAATTCGGGTTTGATCAACCTGACCTTACCCGACGCCGGCTTTACGGTCAGCACTATTTATCCTTTTCAACGCAAGGAAATGGTAGGTACTCCTAAATGGTACGAAAGACTGGGCGTCGGTTATAATGGTGTGGCCCGCAACCAGCTTTCTTTTTACGATACCGGCAATGTTACCATGCAGTCCCTGCTAGACACTCTTAACTGGGGTGCGCAGCATCGGATACCTATCTCGTTGTCCCTGCCGCCGCTGGGCCCGCTGGTAGTAGCTCCCAATATATCGTACGAAGAAACCTGGCTGACCCACCGGATACACCGCGGCTGGGATGCTACCAATAATAAACTGGATACCCTGAGCAAGGACGAAGGTTTTTTCATTGACCGGCAAATGTCGTTTGGCTTATCCCTGAGCTCTGCCCTGTATGGTACCTTCCGGTTTAAAAACTCCCGTGTTACGGCTTTGCGTCATGTGGTGCGGCCCAACTTCAGCATTAATTACCGGCCCAACCTGTCCAGCAAGTATTATGATATTATACAAACCGACAGCGGTGGAACAAAGTTTCGTCCGTATTCCCAGTTTGAAGGCAACTACGTTTTTACCGGCTATAGTTATGGAAGGTTTGGCGGTATTTCTTTTGGTATAGACAATAACCTGGAGATGAAGGTGCGGTCAAAAAAAGACACCAGTGCGGGCGGAGAACGTAAAGTACGCCTGATTGATGGCTTTGGCGTTAACAGCGGTTACAACTTTTTGGCCGATTCCCTGTCGCCCAAGCTGCAGCCTTTTAGTCTTTACCTGAGGAGTACCTTGTTTGAAAAAATCAACCTGACGGCCACGGCCCTGTTGGATCCTTATGCGGTCAATGAACAGGGTATTGTGGACTACAGCCGCTATGTATGGCAGGAAGGCCGTTTTACGCCCGGCCGCATCACCAATGCCAGCATCTCGCTGTCCACCGACTTCCGCAGCAAAACAAGAGATGGAAAAGAACCGGAACCAAGAGCGACCAACCAGCCGCAAATTACCGACCCGGCCCTGCTGGCCGACCAGGACCGGCTGATGGATTATATGCGCCTCAACCCGGCTCAGTTTGTGGATTTCAATATTCCCTGGTCGGTAAGCATTGGCTTCAACCTGTCGATGTACCGCCGGTTCAATACCGCTACCCAGCAAAACGAAAGCAGCATCAACTCCAACCTGAACTTTAATGGAAGTTTCAGCCTGACGCCCAAGTGGAACTTCAGCACCAATGGCTATTACGATTTTAATACCATGGCGCTGCAAACCCTTACCATGTCCATCAACCGCGAGATGCACTGCTGGCAATTGTCCATCAACGTAGCACCGGTAGGCCAGTGGCGTTATTTCAGTTTTACCATCAATCCCAAATCCGCCATCCTGCAGGACCTGCGCATCAACCGCACCCGGAGTTTCAGTGATTTTTAAAGCGCAGGGTGTATGGGGAAGGCAAAAGTTAAAATGAAAAATGCTGAAAGCTAAAGGCTAAAGGCTAAAGGCTAAGGCTGAAGGCTAAGGCTGAAGGCAAAAGTTAAATGGCAAAAGCAAAAAGGCGGGCAGTCAGACTGGTGCAGCGCCTTGTCCCGCGATAGCTTCAGACTCTTCTTGCTGTAGGAACTGGATAGCGGGAAACAGCGCTTGCAGTAGTTTACCTCAGCACGCAAAAAGATTGGAACTTCTTTAAAAACCCATACCTGTAGTTCAGGTTCAAGTAACCTACAGATCAAAGTGCAGGATACCTGCTGTAGTGACTGGTGCTGTGCGTGGGCCGGCCAAGGGGGCGGAGCCTTCGGGTTGACCTTGAACTTTTTGCTCCCCTTTTTCGGGGAGAAAAAGTAAGAAGCGCTGACTACCGGAGTACAAATCCTAATCATACGGACTTTTAAAAAAGTTGTATCACCGATCTCTTTGATTCAGAAAAAGCAGTTCACCAATAGAAAAGCCGGCATGGGTTTTTGAAAGACTTCCTTACCGTCTACTATTACTTATCAACCGTCAACTATCCGATCCAATTTAGCTTTTATTGTGCTGCACATAATAATCCCGCATGATCTCAAACACTTCATCCCTGAGCTCCCGGGACGTTTTATTTTCCGATGAAACCGGCGGCAGAAAGTGCATTTCTACATGATGAGGCCAGAAATAAAAAGTTTTGTGACGCGGCAATACTTCGTTGGTATAAAAAACCAAGGCCGGCAAAACAGGCTTGCGGCAATCAATCGCCAGGCGAAACGCTCCATCATGAAAACGTTGCAAGGGTTCTTTGGTTTTGTTGCGGGTACCTTCAGGGTAGATGCTCATGTGCAGACCCCAGTTCAGCACCTCTTTCATTCTCATATAACTTTCCAGCCGGCTTTGCTCGTTTTTACGGTCTACCAGTACACTGCCTCTTTTGTATACCAGGTTAAACAGCGGTATGCGCGACATTTCAATTTTGGCAATGGTTTTATTGGGACCGGGAACACCCACGCTGGTCAGGGGCACATCCATAAACGACCGGTGGTTGCACACGACTACAAAGGTTTCTCCCTTTTTAAAATACTCCTTTCCCTTAAACTTTCTTTTTACGCCGGTCAGAATAAAGAAAAGCGTCATCCAGCCATCAAACACATCGTGCATGATGACCGACCGCTTGGGTTCCTTCCAGATACCGGAAATAATAATAGGAATGATCACCACCAGCATGGTAGAAACAAAAACGAACAATGCCCAAACAGCAAACAGACGTCCCAGGATATTTTTTATCAATTTCATATACAATTTATAAGGCCCAGTCAATTGGATCCAAACCATGCTTCATTAAATAGGCATTGGCTTTTGAAAAATGGTGGTTGCCGAAAAAGCCGTTTTTAGCCGAAAGCGGCGAGGGGTGGGCAGAGGTTAAAATAAGGTGTTTAGTGGCGTCGATGAGCGCTTTTTTTTCCTGTGCAAAACGGCCCCACAGCATAAATACCACGTGTTCTTTCAGTTCGGATATTTTGGAGATGGCCGCGTCGGTAAAATGGTGCCAGCCAATTTTGGAGTGGCTCATTGGTTCCTGTGCCCGCACGGTAAGCGAGGCATTCAGCAGCAGCACACCCTGCCGGGCCCATTTTTCCAAATTGCCATGCTGGGGTATGGGAGCCCCTACGTCGTCGTGCAGTTCTTTAAAAATATTAACCAGCGAGGGCGGCGGTTGTACACCATTTTGAACCGAAAAGCTCAGGCCGTGAGCCTGCCGCGGACCATGGTAAGGGTCCTGGCCCAGGATCACCACTTTTACCTGGTCAAAAGGGGTGGCCTCAAAAGCATGAAAAATGTTGGAGCCGGCCGGGTAAATGGTTTTCCCTTGTTCTTTTTCCGTTTTGAGGTGGTCGACAATTTGTTTGAAATAAGGTTTTTTAAATTCCGCCTGTAACACTTCCTTCCAGGATGGATCAATCTTAACGTTCATCGTGACGCAATTTGCGTGAAGATATTAATAAAACAAAAAACCGCCACGGCTGGCATCTCCGGCGCAGGCTGATGGGGAGGGGAATGTGACATGTAGGGCGGTTTCAGGCGGCGGTAAAACGCTTTTTTCTTTACTTGGAACGATAACCATTCCGGTAATGATGGCTGTCATTGCCTGGCTTACCGGAATACATTAAGTTTAAGTGCATACTGCTCTTTTCCAATTTTAAATTTTCCCGGTTATGAACCATAGTTACCGCACTATCGTATCGCTGCACGACCTGCTGGTACTCGACAGCCGCAAACTGGCCGAAGCCGAAAGCTGGCTTGAAAAAGCCATACCAGCCTGGTCCGCCAAAGCCGCCTCTGCCCGGCTGAAAGAAGTGTTGATCGAATACCTGGTATCCATACACCGCAACAAAGCGGCCATGGAAAACTTCTTTATCAACGAATCGGCTGCCATACCCATTACCGCCAGCAGCGATGTCATCCGGTCTTTTATTGAAGAAATCAATCATAAACTCCAGGCCTGCGCCGATCCCGAGATTGCAGATGCCTGCCTGCTATCTTCCATACAGGAAATCAACCATTATAAAATCAGCATGTACGGTACGGCGGCTTCCTTTGCCAATACGCTGGGGCTGAACCTGGCGGCAGGTGTTTTTTACAAGGCAGAGAACGATGAAAAAGATATAGACTTTTTATTAACCCAACTGGCGGAACGCACCATCAACGAAATAGCCAAGGCGCCGCTGATCAGGTAAGCTGGATCACAGATTTCGCAGATCTGATAAGGATTACACAGATTGTTTAGAGCAATTGAGGTTTTGAAGAAGTTGATTGGCTGATAAGTTGAGTGGTTTGGTACTGTGTATGGGTCTTTTAAGAAGTTTACCGGGCACTTACCTGATCAGATGGTTTGCGATCCATAGCATCTCTCACCGTCAGGACGGGCTCGTTGCGGCATCTGCTGCCGCTATATGGGCTTTTGAAAGAACTGAAAGTTTTATGTACTTAGCGCAAAAACGTTCAAAAACCTATACTGCTCTTTTTTCATTTTGCATTTTTCATTTTGCCCGGACCTCCCTCTCCATCGGGGAGTGGCCGCCCTATGGGTTTTTGAAGCCATTGGCAGGTCAGCTGTTTAGGGCATGCCAGTAACCACGGGGTGAAGCTTCTTCACCGGACTGGGCAAAGCGATAAAGGGCGGATCGGTAGCCGTTGATGGAGAGCGACAAAATATCTTCTCACCCCATAACGGTTCCATCTGCTATGGAAGCTCATAGCGGGTGCCTGCCGGTGCTCTTTATGGTTGTCTTCCTGCAGCTGCTTTTAAGCCGGTTTTTTAGGTTTAGGTTATGGGTTTTAAAACATCAGGCTGGAAATGTCAATCTTTTCCAGGTAAGGTTTGAGTTTAGTGGTGCTGTTAAAGCTTTTGATCTTTCTGATTTTATTATGTTCAATATCGTAAAAGACTTCTACATAAAAGGCGCTGATCTGGTACAGCAAAACCCGAAAGCCTTCTTCTGTTCTGTTATCGATCAGTACACTATAATTAATGAGTGTATCAACTTTATTCAGCATATTAAGTTTGTTGAACCTGTATAGCGTCATAACTATGGCATTGGCTTTGAAAAATTAAATTCAAGTCCGTTCAAAGGCACGTATCTAATCCGGATTCATCAAAAAGAATATGGTTAAGGGAGTAAATTGCTAGTTTAAGGAAACCTCATGTTGCACCTGCTGGTGGCCTTCCGCTATGGTTTTTAACGCACGGGCCAAACTCACCGCACTCAGGGAATCCTTGGGTTTGTAAAAACAACAATGGGCACCCAGCGAGGTAAGCCGGTAAGCCAGCAAAGAAGACATACTGGCGGAATAAAGTACAACGGGAATGTTTTTACAGGCATCCACCTGTTTTAATCGCATCAAAACTTCGGTACTGTTTGACAGGGGCCGGTTATGGTCTAATACAATCAGCGAGGGAAGCAGATCATCCGGCACGCTGCCCAGGTACTGAATGGCCTCTTCGGCAGAGTCAACCAGCATCAGGCGGGAACTCCAGTGGATTTCTTCAAAGGAACGGTGCAGAATGTGACGGTCATTCGCATCTTCTTCCACTAAAAGAATGTAATTTTTTTGTCTTATCATGGTGTTTGTCATTACTACGTAATAAAAATGAAAGCGATGGGCTCACCTGTTCGAGATCCTTTCTTTACTACTTTACCGGCTATTGGTTACGGAATGACACACCTTTACAATTGTTGATTTAGGGAGATGGATGATGGCTCAACGAAAAGTAAATGATGAAAGATCGAATACTAAAGATATAGCAGGTAGCATCATCAGCCAAATTATTTTAATACATGTTTTGATAAATTTATGTATCCTGCTTTTCCGACTCATTCGCCTATGGGTTTTAAAAAAAAGCCATAGGTTTCTGCTTGGTTTTTTAACTTTTTTAAATACCCATACCTGGTAATACAGGGGTTTAAAGATAAAAGGCAAACCGGGCCGGTTCCTGCAGCTGTTTAAGTTTTAAAAAATTACCCATCAAAACCAGGGTAGGGTAAATAATATCTTCTTCCGTTCGGGTATGGAGCAGCAGTTTATCCGCAAAATCAGCAGCGCCGAAGCGCTGTTCTTCCCTGGCCACTTTCCTTAGGTTTTGTACGGCGGCGGTGATCTGATGGTGCGCTTCCAGCATCTGTGGCAGCTCTTTTTTTAACTGGTCGAGGTGCGCCATCACAGCGCCTGCGTCATCCGGGATTTTATCTTCGGACAGCATCGGCAGTAAACCCAGGTAGGGCGCCACTTCCTTTTCTTCTTTTTCAAAATGGGGGTGCAGCAGGTGGGCTACTACATGCGCCATTTCGCCGGTTTTGCCCGGTAAAAAAATAAGTTTCTTCAGCTTTTGATGTAGCTCATCATGCTCTGCCTTTAAGGAAAAAGGAGTTACTAACGCCATAGTATTGTTATTTAAATGCATGGGCTTACCTCCTGTAATGATCATTTGAAAGAAAAATTGTTCTGTAACGGGCCACCCAGGCTGATCCGTTAGCCTTTATTGGTGGTAAAACTACCTCATCCGGCCCCTCAAAACCATGATGACTGTCACGGTTCAGGAAGATGGTTTGTAGCCCGCTGCCTGTGCCTAAAGGCTGTCCGGCCACGTCCGGCCAGGTGTGGAGCCGGCATGAACGGAGGTGCTGGCTGGATATATTACCTGATTTTCAGCTAAGTATTGATAACTGTCACCTGCCGCCCCGACGCAGGTCATAGTCAGGCGGCCTTTATTGATCCAATTTTGCCAGCAACAGGCTGATTAGGTTCCTTCACCAAACATGCTTTTTATGAAAAAAATACTGGTACCCATCGACTTTTCCGAAAACACCCGCAAGGCCAGCGAATATGCCGCCCGGCTGGCCAAGGCTTTTGATGCTACACTGCAATTGCTTCATGTGTACCTGGAGCCGGCCGCAATAGGTGAGGTTCCTTTGGTATGGATGATGACCGAAAGCCAACTGCAGGAAGACTATGAAACCCTGGTACAGAAAGAAATAACGTACCTGCGCCAAAAGTTTAGGGTGGCGGTAGAGGGCCAGGTTACCACCGGTTTTAAAAGCGAGGAGATCTGTGCCCTGGCCGCCGAAATGAATGCTGACCTGATTATTATGGGCAACAAAGGCAGCAGCAAAAGCAGGTTTATGAACAGCACCACCACGGCTACCCTGCGGCGCACCCGGGTTCCGGTACTGGTAGTACCGGAAAACGCTGACTATACGCCCATCAGACAGATTGCATTTGCCACCGACTACAATGAAAAAACCAATCCCTCCAGCTACAAGCTTTTGTTTGAAATTGCTCAAAGGTTTAATAGTGTCATACGCATTGTTAATGTAAAGGAAAAGCCGGAGATGATGCGGGCTCACGAGATTGCCGGAAGAATGCGACTTGAAAATGTGATGTCCTCGCTGCCGCACGAGTACTACACGGTGCCGGACCGGAATGTTGAGTCTGGTATTCAAACCTTCCTCCGGCAGCATCCCTCTGACCTGCTGGTGATGGTGGCGCACCAGCACCATATTTTAGAATACCTGCTGGGCACCATTCATACCCGGTCTATGTGTTCTCAAACCAACCTGCCCCTGCTAATCCTGGAAGACCAGTAACAGGGCTGGGGAGGGTATGGGGTTTTGAAGGAATTAATAATTAAAAATGGGAAAGCCATACTGGTAATAGGTTTTTTTTTAAGAAAACCTGGTACAATTTGATCAGTGCTAATGAGTTTGAACATGGTTGCTACTTATGATCGATGATGTTTTCCTTAGCATTGGCAATAGGTAGCCCGGGCTTTGTGGTTTTGCATTTTTAATTTTGACTTTTTCATTTTTTCCTACTTCCTGCTCCTGCTGTCTTCCGCTGCCGCTTCTTTTGTATATTTAAGCAGTGCTTGTATAACCCATGCCAATCATGAGAAAACTTCTGCTTGCTTTTTTGCTCTGGATGCTTGCCTGCCCGTCATTTGCCCAAAAAAAGAATGAAGCTTTTCAGTTACACATTAAAAAAACAGCCTCGCCTGTACACGTGGATGGTATTATGCAGGAAGCTGCCTGGGAGCAGGCCGAAGCGGCCACCAACTTTTTTATGGTGCTGCCCATGGACACCAGCGCCGCCCGGGTGCGTACCGAAGTGCGAATGGCTTATGATGATCACCACCTGTACCTGATTGCGCTTTGTTATAATGCCGTACCGGGGCCCTACTATGTAGAGTCGCTCCGCCGCGATTTTGCGTTTGGCAAGAACGACAACTTTTTGCTGTTTATGGATCCTTTCGACGACCAGATCAACGGGTTTTCGTTTGGCGCCAATGCGGCCGGTGCCCAGTGGGACGGCACCATGTACGGCGGCAGCGTGGTGGACCTGAACTGGGACAACAAATGGATATCGGAAGTAAGAAACGACGAAGAAAAGTGGGTGCTGGAAATGGCCATTCCTTTTAAAACCATCCGCTATAAAAAAGACATTACCCGCTGGGGCATCAACTTTAGCCGGCTGGATTTAAAAACTGCTGAAAAATCAAGCTGGGCGCCGGTGCCGCGGCAGTTTCCCACGGCTTCACTGGCTTATTCCGGTGTTTTAGTGTGGGATGCGCCACCGCCTGCACCCGGTACCAATGTTTCTGTTATTCCTTATGCCTTGGGCGGTGTCATTAAAAACTACGAACACGACAAACCCAATGCTTATCAGAAAAAAGCCGGTGCGGATGTAAAAGTAGGCATTACTTCTTCGCTCAACCTGGACCTGACGTTCAACCCGGACTTTTCGCAGGTAGAAGTAGACCGGCAGGTCACCAACCTCGATCGCTTTGAATTGTTTTTCCCGGAGCGGCGCCAGTTTTTCCTGGAAAACGGAGACCTGTTTGCTAATTTTGGCTACTCCACCATCCGTCCGTTTTTTTCCAGGCGCATTGGTTTGGGCGTACCCATACGGGCTGGAGCCCGGTTGAGCGGCAACCTGGATAAAAACTGGCGCATCGGGTTGATGGATATGCAAACCAAAAAGGTGGAAGAACAAGGCTTGCCCGATCAGAATTTTGCCGTGCTGTCGCTGCAGCGGCGGGTATTTTCCCGCTCCAACGTGGGTTTTATTTTTGTCAACAAGGCTTCCATCAATTATCGCCCGGAGGAGCAGGACTCCACCAAGCCGGTGTACAGTGCCTATAACCGCAATGCGGGGCTGGAGTACAACCTGGCTTCCTCCAACAACTTATGGACCGGCAAGGCTTTTATCCTCAAATCATTTTCGCCAGGTTCAAAAGGTGATGATTTTGTGCAGGCAGCCCACCTGGAATACAAGAGCCGGAAATGGAACTTTTTGTTGCAGGAAGAAATGGTAGGCCGCAATTACACGGCAGAAGTCGGCTATGTACCCCGCAATGGGTATTTTAAGATCAACCCGCTGGCCGGTCGGTGGTTTTTTCCCAAAAAAGGCAAAATACTCAGTCATGGTCCCAGTGTAACGGCCACTTATTTCTTTGACCCTCAATTCCGCCAGACCGATTATTTAAACATCCTTACCTATACGCTCAACTTCCGCAACCAAAGTGTTTTTAGCCTGGCCCTCGTTGATGAATATGTAAAGCTGCTGCTGCCGTTTGATCCTACCAACTTTGGCAAAGACACGCTGGCCCGCGGCACCCGTCATCACTGGAAAGCCTGGCGTACCACATTTACCTCCAAGCCGCAAAGTGTATTTACCTATAGTTTCAATACCCGTTATGGTACGTATTATGCCGGCAGCAAACGGCTGAACCTGACTGGTGAGGTGGGATATCGCTTTCAGCCTTTTGTCAGCTTGTTGCTCAATGCCAGTTACAATGACATTCGCCTGCCGCAGCCGTGGGGCCCAACCCAGTTC
>JAEWAC010000281.1 GCA_023391895.1 Bacteroidota bacterium | reverse complement strand
TTGCGAACATACAAAAAGCCATTGCCATCAAGTTTGCAGAAGGAAGAGAAGATTCTGCCTTTTTAAAACGCTGGAACAGCCGGCCTGAATATCGTAGTGGAGATACAGCGGTATTGGCCAAAAGAGTGTTTCGGATTAAAGAGGTATCACCTTTGCTTCGCAACATTACCCTTCAGCCTTTGAATATTTCACCGGGCAGGGTGCAGCCAAAAGAGATTGACCAACGTTTGGTGAACCTAACAGAAGGAAAGCAATCATCTGAATGGGAAGGAAAGGCTTATCCTTCCTTTTCCATTGCAAGCGGTAAGACAAACCTTACAAGTGACAGTTTAAAAGGGAAAGTGACATTCATTAACTTTTGGTTTGAAGCCTGTCCTCCCTGTATTGCAGAATTTGACGCTCTATCGCAAATGCATGAGCGATTGAAAGACAAAGAGGACTTTCAATTTGCCTCCATTACGTTTGAGTCACCCCAGGTTATTGAAAGGGTAAAAAAGAAGTATGGGCTTACTTTTCCTATATTCTCCATTAGTAAAGAGGAATGCGAAAGATTAAATGTCGGCTATAGTTATCCCACTAATGTCATCATAAATAAAAAGGGTGAAATACTGTTCTTACATGCAGGAGGAGAAACTTCCAGGGAGGAAGCCAAAAGATTTATTGACAACGAGTTTTACACAAGAATCATTCGAGCGCTTTAACTGCCGCTAACAGCGGTAGCGGTTCCTCAACTCATAAAGGGCCGAAAGATGTTCTTCGTTGAACAAAGGCTTTGAGTTTGGCGTATTCAAATGACAACTTTAATTGAAACAATATGCAGCTCACCCGGCCCTTCTAGTCGCCTTCTCAGGAGGCACTTCGTTATTTGTTGGTAAACTTCCTGAAAAAAGGGCATGGTTTCAAGACTGAAACAAGTTCAGCATAACAGGGCACCGTATTATAACTTTTTCAAAACCCCATATGGTGCGATGTCAAACTACTATATGGGCTTTTGAAGAAGTTGAAGAGAGTATTAGGTTAGAATAAGATGCGCGAAGAAAAAAGCTTTTTCTTGTGTCATGGAACAACGGCTCCATAAACTACAAAAGCAGCTTTCTTTAAATCAAAAAAAGCACTACCAAAGCAGTGCTTTTTAAATTCCTATATATCATTCATTTATTGATACGCCTGTTCATGCACGGCCTGCACAGCGCGGCCGGACGGATCCTGCATCTTTTTGAACGCTTCGTCCCACTCTAAAGCAATAGCGGTACTACAAGCCACTGATTTCTCAAAAGGCACGGTGCGAGCCGCCTCATCACCCGGGAACAACTCACTAAAGATAGACCGGTAATAGTATTCTTCTTTAGTAGTAGGTGTATTGATGGGGAAGCGGTGCGCCGCATTTTTCAGCTGGTCATCACTTACCCTTTCAGAAGTGATTTTTTTCAAAGTATCAATCCAGCTATAGCCCACGCCATCGGAAAACTGTTCTTTCTGACGCCAGGCCACTTCGTGCGGCAGGTAGTCTTCAAACGCTTTGCGCAGCACATGTTTTTCAATTTTGCCTCCACCTGCCATTTTATCGGCTGGGTTAACGCGCATGGCCACATCCATAAACTCCTTGTCCAGGAAAGGCACACGGCCTTCCACGCCCCAGGCAGCTAATGATTTGTTGGCTCGCAGGCAATCATACGAGTGCAGCTTGCTCAGTTTGCGCACGGTTTCTTCATGAAAAGCCTGCGGATTGGGTGCTTTATGAAAGTACAAATAACCGCCAAACAATTCATCTGAGCCTTCGCCACTCAGTACCATTTTAATACCCATAGATTTGATCACACGGGCCAGCAGGTACATGGGCGTAGAAGCACGAATGGTGGTAACATCATACGTCTCGATATGATAAATCACGTCGCGCAAAGCATCCAGTCCTTCTTCAATGGTAAAATTTACTTCGTGGTGAATGGTGCCGATATGCTCGGCTACTTTGCGGGCGGCGACCAGGTCCGGCGACTCTTTCAGGCCTACGGCAAACGAATGCAACTGCGGCCACCAGGCATCTTTCAGGTCTTCAGTTTCTATGCGGCGGGCGGCAAACTTTTTGGCGATGGCCGAGATAATAGAGGAATCCAATCCGCCGGAAAGCAACACGCCATACGGCACGTCGGACATCAATTGCCGGTGCACGGCTTCTTCCAGCGCCCGGCGCAGTTCGGTGATGTCGGTTTTATTGTTCTTTACGGCCTCGTACTCGGTCCAGTCGCGGTGGTACCACTTTTTCAATTCTCCATCCTGGCTGTACAGGTAGTGGCCGGGTAAAAATTCCTGGATGCGGTTGCAGGTGCCCACCAGGCATTTAAGCTCGGAAGCTACATAAAAGTTGCCCCATTCATCCCAGCCCATATAAAGCGGAATAATGCCCATATGGTCGCGGGCAATGAGGTAAGTATTATTTTCTTTGTCGTAGAGGGCAAAGGCAAAAATACCGTTCAGGTCTTCCAGAAAATGGATGCCCTTTTGGCGGTACAAGGCTAAAATAATTTCGCAATCAGAATGGGTCAAAAACTCATAAGGTTCTTCCAGGTTTTTGCGCAGCTCGCGGTGGTTGTATATTTCACCGTTTACGGCCAGCGCCAGCTTACCATCGGCACTCAGCAGGGGCTGCTTGCCCGATGTTGGATCCACAATGGACAGCCGTTCGTGTACTAAAATGGCTTTGTCAGTGGCAAAAGTGCCGGACCAGTCGGGGCCGCGGTGCCGCTGTTTGCGAGACATTTGTATAGCAGGACCTCTTAGTTCTTCAGCAGGCCGCTTCAAATCAAATACGCCTATAATTCCGCACATAAATATTTTGTTAGTGATAAAAAATGATCTTCAACTCAGGACGAGCAATCGTTAGTGTAGTACAACCGTAACCGGCATCAGGACAATTGTTTCAAAAACCCATACCGGCCATTCATATAGCGTTCCTGCAATATATGGATAAGTTTTGAAAAAATTGCGGAGAGGAGTTTTGGTTGTTGACGGATGGCAGTTGACGGTTGACAGCATGCAGTCATGTCATGGATTATTGATCAAGTACTGGTTGGTGCCGTAAACTATAGCAGGTGATTGGTGAGATGGGGCAACAACATTGGGCGACCTTTGCGGTCAACTGTCATCTGTCAACTATCACCTGTCAACCACTTCGGACATTTCCCGGTCAGTCATAGGGCCCCAATACGCCAGGTATTCGGCAGCATCAATATTTTGTTGGGGTTTCAGTTCGGGAGCAATCTGCTGCATAATGTCCAGCAAAACGGCATAAGGCCGGTGGCCCGAAACCATTAGTGATTTATGGCCGCTCCTGCGAAAGATAAGGGTAGGAAAACGGCTGATCTGCAGACTTTGTACTTCCTGCAGGTCGGCCCGGAAGGCTTCTTTTCCTTTATGCTCCTGCATATCTTTTTGAAACTGGCTGGCACTGAAAAGTGTCGAATCCTGTTCCTCCAGGTCTTGAGCCACATGCAACAACACACTTTGCAAGGCAATGTTTTTTCCCTGCAGCATGACCGCTTCGCGTAGCAGCCGCAGGTATCGTTCGCCGGCGGTGGGGGACTGCAGCTCGGCACATTTTACACCAATGCAGGCCAGGTAAGACGAGGCTGGCGGATGGGTCATCCATATGGCATTTTGAATGGGCATACCGGTAAGATGGCTGGCTTCCATCCAAACCGGCCCCATCTGGGCAGGACGGCTTACGGCATTGGCCGCATCATAAAAAGCCTTCCAACTGGGTATCAGCCCGCCCATGCAATAACGCCATCGCACATTGGTACCAAATTCGTAGCGCAGGCGGCGCCACTGGGGCTCAAAAGCCCAGCTCCAGCAACAAAGCGGATCGGTGTAGTACACAATATCTACTACACCGTCCGCACTGCTCATCTTATTTGCTGCTTTTTGCTGTTGTTCTTCCATTTTTTACACCTCCTCCGCCTTCTAAATCGGCCGGTTTGTTCCATTGCTGTTCACCCGGAGGTGCTGCAGCATTCACTACAGCGCTGCGTTCTTTGCTTAATGTCTTGTTGAGTTTCTCTACTTCTTTTTCGGTACGGTCTGTACCGGAAATTTCCTGGTCTACCAACTGGTTGGTATCAATTACATGCTGTATGGGATCTTCAATAAACTGGAAGGTTTCTCCCAGTTGTGTGGAAGGACCCTCATTCCACGGACCGCGGAAATCGTTACCGGAAGACATGTTGAAATACAAATTGCTATACCGCGGATCGGTTTGCAAAATACCTGGTGGAAAATTGGGTTGCAGGGTTTGCAAGGCTGCTTCAAACATCTGGTAATGCGCTACCTCACGCGTCATTAAAAAGCGCAGTGTTTCTTTTACATGCGGATCATCGGTAAACTGAAGCAGGTATTCGTATACCATCTTGGCTCTTGTTTCAGCGGCTACGTCAGAACGCAAGTCAGAGGTCAGGTCGCCCTGCACATCACCATTGATGTAAGCGGCCGTCCACGGTACGCCCTGGCTGTTGGTATAAGCCGGTGTGCCGGCCGAACCTACCAACAACTGCGGTGCCGTCATGGCCTGATGAATAATGCTTTCTTTAGCTGCTTTCCCATCCAGCAACTTCATGATCTCCGAGCTTTCCGCGGCGTTTTTCAAATCACCATTCACACCCGCCAGCAACATCTGGATGGTAGCCCCCACAATTTCCAGGTGACTGAACTCTTCTGTAGCAATATCCATCAGCAGGTCGTATTTATCAGGGTAGGGATTTTTTGCCCCAAATGCTTGTCCAAAATACCGCAAGGCTGCGGCCAGCTCCCCGTTGGCGCCGCCAAACTGTTCCAGTAATAAAGTGGCAAAAGCGGGGTCGGGCCTTGATACCCTGGCGTTGAATTGCAGTTCTTTTACGTGGTAGAACATAAGCTGGTATTTTAAGGTTAATGACCAGATAGGGCAACAAAATCATGCCGTAAAAAGGAGAAAATTTTGGTATGGATGAGGTCTGTAAAAATTGATACCCCATCTACCCAGCCTGCATCTTACAATACTTTTATTACCAACAGTTACTTTTATTCCCAACAACAACCAAGCAATCGAAAACCTTTAAAAAACCATATAAAAACAAAAGCCCCGCAACATTGCAGGGCCTCATTTTTAATTTTTCATTTTTAATTCTTAATTGCTCTACCATCCATCACCATCCACCATATTGCCAAAGCCTCCCAGCAAACCGCCTTCCTCTTTACGTTTTACCGTGCCGTACTGCAAAATGCGTCCGGCCAGGCGGCTGATGGGTAAAGACTGTATCCAAACTTTGCCAGGACCGCGCAGCGTGGCAAAGAACAAACCCTCACCGCCGAAGATGGAGTTTTTAATGCCACCTACAAACTGGATGTCGTAATCGCAACTGGGGGTAAAGGCTACGATACAGCCGGTATCAATTTTCAAGAGCTCGCCGGGGCCCAGGTCTTTTTCTACAATGTGGCCGCCGGCGTGTACGAACGCCAGCCCGTCGCCTTCCAGCTTTTGCATAATAAAGCCTTCGCCGCCAAACAGGCCGGTGCCCAACTTTCTTTGAAACTCGATGCCTACGCTTACGCCTTTGGCTGCACACAAAAACGAATCCTTCTGGCAGATCATTTTACCGCCCAGGCGCGCCAGGTCCATCGGAATAATTTTGCCGGGATAAGGCGAGGCAAAGGTGACTCTCTTTTTGCCTTGGCCTACATTGGTGTAGGCCGTCATAAACAAGCTTTCACCGGTCAGCACCCGTTTGCCGGCCGACATCAGCTTGCCAAAAAAGCCACGCTCCTGCCCGGTGCCATCGCCAAAAATGGTTTGCATTTGAATGCCATCGTTCATCATCATAAACGATCCGCTTTCGGCCACGGCCGTTTCCTGCGGGTCCAGTTCCACTTCTACGCACTGCATTTCCTCGCCGTGTATGCGGTAATCTATTTCGTGTGTTCTGCGGGTATATTCATTCATGGTTCGTAAAATTTGAGGCGAAAGTTACATTTACTCTTTTAAAGTTGAAATTTCCTCTTTCTCCATTCACCGCGGAGCCGCAGAGAAAAAGAGGTAGCGCAGAGAAGGCACTTGGCGTCACCTCTTTTTCTCCTTTCTCTGCGGTGAAAAAAACCTCCTGATGATATCACCTGTATCAAGCAGTGAACCCCGGGTTGATAAAAGGCCATAAATGGGGATGGGTGGCGATGCATCAGCCCACCGAATGCCTTATTTTGTCGTCCTATACAAAACAAATTTCTATTTAAATGATGAAACAACGTTTTCTGGCGCTGGCAGGTGCCCTGTGGCTGATGACCGGTGTGGCCATGGCGCAGGCCAGGCTGGTAGAGAAAGTGACCAAGAAGGGATCTGAAATTGTGATTCCGTACGAAAAATATGTGCTGCCCAATGGCCTGACCCTGGTGGTGCATGAAGACCACAGCGATCCCGTGGTGCATGTAGATGTAACCTACCACGTAGGTTCGGCCCGCGAAGAAATTGGCAAATCGGGCTTTGCCCACTTTTTCGAGCACATGCTGTTTCAGGGCAGCGACAACGTGGCCGACGAGCAGCACTTTAAAATTGTAACCGAAGCCGGCGGCACCTTAAACGGCAGCACTGACCGCGACCGTACCAACTATTTTCAAACTGTGCCCAGCAACCAGCTGGAGAAAATGCTGTGGCTGGAAGCTGACCGCATGGGCTTTTTCCTGGACGCCGTTACGCAAAAAAAGTTTGAAGTGCAGCGTTCTACCGTAAAAAATGAGCGCGGCCAGCGGATGGATAACGTGCCTTACGGGCTGCGTTTTGAAACCATTCATAAAAACCTCTACCCTTATGGTCACCCTTACTCCTGGCAAACCATAGGCTATGTAGAAGACCTGAACCGCGTGGATGTGAATGACCTGAAAAACTTCTTTTTGCGCTGGTATGGCCCCAACAATGCTACCCTGACCGTGGGTGGTGATGTAAAAACCGCCGACCTGGTAAAGCTGGTAGAAAAATATTTTGGCTCCATCCAACGCGGACCTGAAGTAAAGCCGGTGGTGGTACCCGGTGTAAAGCTGGATAAGAACCGCTACATTTCTTACATAGACAATTACGCCAAACTGCCCATGCTGAACATTGTGTACCCAACGGTACCCAACTACCACCAGGATATGGCAGCACTGCAATGCCTGAGCCAGGTAATGGGCCAGGGCCGCAACTCTATTTTGTTCCAGCAGTTTACCAAAAAACAACTGGCGCTGCAAACCGCCGCCTTCTCCTTATTGTCGGAGCTGGCCGGTGAGTTTCATGTGGTGCTGATGCCGTCGCCGGGCAAAACCCTGGCCGACATGGAAAAGCTGTATTATGCCGCCCTCGATTCTTTTGAAGCCCGTGGCGTAACCGACGATGATATTACCAAGTTCAAAGGCGGCATTGAGTCCAGCCTCATCAACGGCCTGCAAAGCGTGGCCGGTAAAGTATCGCAGCTGGCGGCCTTTCAAACCTATACCGGCAATCCCAACAAAATGGCCGACCTGCTGAAAATGTACACTTCAGTAACCAAGGCCGACGTGATGCGGGTGTACAATACCTACATCAAAGGCAAAGGTGCTGTAGTGCTCAGTATTTTGCCCAAGGGCCAGGAAGCCCTGACAGCCGCCGCCGATAACTACACCATCGATACCACCGGCTATGTGCGTCCGGACTATGGTTATACCGGTTTGAAATATGTAAAAGGCAAAGACAACTTTGACCGCACCAAAATACCGGGCAATGGTCCCAACCCCACGGTAAAAGTGCCCCAGTTCTGGAGAAAAGATTTACCGAACGGCGCGAGGGTCATTGGTACCGAAAACACAGAGATCCCCACCGTTACCTTGTCTATCACCATCCCCGGCGGTCACCTGCTGCAGGCAGCCGACCTTTCTAAAGTGGGCCTGGCCAGCTACTTTGCCGATATGATGGAAGAAGACACCAAAAACTATACGGCCGAGCAACTGTCGGTAGAACTGCAAAAGCTGGGCAGCACCGTAAGCGTTTCCAGCGGTACCGACGGCATTACGTTTTCCGTTCAGGCGTTGAAGAAAAACCTGGATGCCACTTTGGCCTTGCTGCAGGAGCGCATGTTCAACCCACGGTTTACCGAAGATGCTTTTACCCGCATCAAAAAGCAAAAGCTGGAGTCGTTTAAAGTGCAGAAAAGCCAGCCCGCATCTGTAGCCAGCGCCGTTTTTGCCAAGGTGAATTATGGTGCCAACCACATCCTAGCCATGGATGAAGAAGGCACCGAAGAAAGCGTGAAGAACATGACGTTGCAGGATATTGAAGCCTATTACAACAACTACATGACCTCGCAGGATGCCAAGGTGGTAATTGTTGGCGACATTAAGCAGGAAGAAGTGCTGCCCAAGCTGGCCTTTTTGAACAAACTACCGAAGAAAAAAATCAATCTGCCCCAGGTAGCCCCGGCGCCTAAAGTAGACAAAACCAAGGTGTACCTGGTAGATGTGCCCAAGTCGGCCCAGTCGGAGTTTCGTGTAGGCTACACCACCGGTTTGAAATACGATGCTACGGGCGATTATTACAAGGCCGGCCTGGCCAACTGGGCTTTGGGAGGCAACTTTAACAGCCGCCTGAACCTGAACCTGCGCGAAGACAAAGGCTGGACCTACGGCGCCAGCAGCGGTTTTTACGGCGATAAATATACCGGCAACTTCCAGTTCAGCTCCGGCATCCGGGCCGACGCTACGGACAGCGCCCTGGTGGAAGTAATGAAGGATATTAAGAACTACCTGCAGCAGGGTCCAACAGCCGAAGAGGTAGCCTTTATGAAAAGCGCCATTGCCCAAAGCGACGCCCGCAAGTACGAAACCGGATTTCAGAAAGCCGCTTTCATTGGCCGCATTTTGGACTACAACCTGCCGGCTGATTATATTGAACAACAAAGCAAGATCCTGAAAAGCATGACCCAGGAGCAGATCAAAGCCACAGCCGGCAAATACATTCAGCCCGACAAGCTGAACATCCTGCTGGTGGGTGACAAGGAAAAGATCCTGGACAATGTAAAAAAGTTGGGCTATGAGGTAGTGGAACTGGATACCGACGGACAACCCGTAGCAACGCAGAAAGCGTTTTAAACAAACATTTCATTTGATCCCAAAAGCGTCACCAATTGGTGACGCTTTTTTTGTTATTGTAAGCATTGGGGCCACCAAAACGATCATAGATTACGCAGTTGTCTGAACCATGATTTGGGGAGATTAAAGGATTACGCAGATACTGAAAGTAGTATGGGGATTTAAAGAAGTTGCTGCGTTTTATGTTTTAGGGCCACCAAGACACAAAGGCACTAAGGAGCACAAAGGAAAAAGTTTTAAAACCCTATATGGGCTGTTAAAGGATTGAAAAATTAAAAATGTAAAACAGGAAGGGTGCAGCGCCTTATCCCGCGCTAGCTTCAGAACTCTTGTTGCTGTGGGAACAGTGTAGCGGGATACAGCGCCTGCAGTAGTTGACCTTAGCACGCAAACTGATTTGAACTTCTTCAAAAACCCATATCAGTAGGAACAAGTCAATTAATCTGCAATACTTAGTACATGATACCTGCTGAAGTGAGGGTTGCTGTGCGTGGGCAAGGCCAAACGGGCGAAGCCATCGGGCAGCCTTGAACTTTTTGCTTACTTTTTCGGGGAGAAAAAGTAAGAAGCATTACCTACAGGAGGAAGAAACTATAGTCATGGGAAATCATAAAAGAACTGCTATATGGGTTTTTAAAGAAAAAAGGAGATGCTGAAACAAGTTCAGCATGGCAGGGGTGAGAGGCGTTATAACTTCTTGAAAACCCCATAACCAGAAAGCAACCTTCTGCCTCCAGCTGCATCAAGATGGAACGCTGGAGAGCTGATGCCGCCAACAGAGCTCTTAATATACTTTTAAAACCCTTTTACCGTTATCCTTCTGCACTTATCTTAGCGTACACTTATGAAAAAGCTATACTTCCTTTTTATATCCCTGTGCTTTACGGCGGTTGCGCTGGCTCAGTTCACCATTAGCGGACAGGTCATCGATGCAGAAACCAAACAACCCCTGGAAGGCGCCTCCGTATTTGCACAAAACACTACCAGCGGCACCATCACCAATAAAGAAGGCCATTTCAAACTATCCTTGAACAAAGGCGGCTATGAACTGATGGTGACCTATACCGGCTACAAGAACAGCCAAAAAGACATCGTAGCCGGCACCAATGAAACCATCACCATAGAACTGCAGAAAGAAGACCAAAGCATGAGTGAGGTGGTCATTACCAGCAGCAACGAAGTGGCCGACGGCTGGCAGCAGTACGGCGGCTTTTTTGTGCAGCATTTTATCGGCGCCACCACTTTTGCCGACAGCTGTACCATCTTAAATCCGGAGGCGCTGAAATTTTATTTCTACAAACGCAGCAACAAGCTCAAGGTACTGGCTACCGAACCGCTGCAGATCACCAACCACGCCTTGGGTTATAACCTGCGGTACACGCTTGACTCTTTTGTGCATTTTTATAACACCAACATCAACACCTATCGCGGACTATGCCTGTATCAGCCCCTGGAAGGTACCGACGAGCAACAGCAGCAATGGGCCCAAAACCGCAAAACGGCCTACCTGGGATCCCGTCTGCATTTTTTGCGCGCTTATTACGACAGCACCCTCAAGGAGGAAGGCTTTACGGTCGATCTTTTATCCGCCACCGACCTCCGCAAGTTCAACCGCCTGCTCAACCCCTACGACTCCACTTACTATTGGGTGGATGACACCACCGCCGATGTGGAACTTTTTTTCCCGACCAAGGCCAGTATTACCTACAATAAGCAAAAGCCGGAAAAAGGCTACCTGCAGCAAAATAAGTTACCGCTGGATGTAGGCGTGCAGATCTCCTATGTAGACCTGCTGGATGCCATATTGATCAAGCCCAATGGCTTTTTTACCAGCCAGCGCAACTGGATCAACCAGGGTTACTGGAGCTGGAAAAACCTGGCCGACCAACTGCCGTATGATTACGAACCGGAATAGTAAATAAACTGCAATAAAAAATCGGATGACTAGGATTGTGCCCGAATAAAGCGCTATTTACCATCAGCCCAGCACCTTCATTACCCCATTGCGAAAGAGCTTGCCGATAGGTATTTCTGTCTTACCCACTTCCACCACCTCGTGGGTAAAAGATTTTACCTTGGGTAAGGCTACAATAAAAGAACGATGGGTGCGGACAAAATACTTATTGGGCAGCATGGCCTCCAGTGCCTGCATGGATTGCTTGGTAACCAGGGTGCCGCAGTCGGTAACCACCTTTGCATAGTCTTTCATGCTTTCGATGTACAAAATATCCTGCAGCATTACTTTTACCATTTTACGATCTACACGGAAGTAAACAAACCCCTCCTGCCGGGGTGCCGCTGCCAGTGCTGCGGGTTCTGTTGCAGCAGGATGGACATGTGTTTGCAAAGCTTTGTGAACGGCCTTAAAAAAGCGGTCAAACGGAATAGGCTTGAGCAAATAATCAATCACATCCAGCTCGTAACCTTCCAGCGCATAACCGGCATGGGCGGTGGTAAAAATCACCTTGGGCGGATTTTTCAAAACCTTCAGCAGTTCGGTGCCTTTTAACTGCGGCATGTGGATGTCCAGAAAAATGAGGTCCACCGGTTGCTGTTGCAAAAAGCCCAGCGTTTGTATGGCATTGGCGCATTCGCCGGCCAGGTGCAGCATGGGCATTTCGGCGATATAGCGCTTGATCACTTCGCGGGCGGGTGGCTCGTCGTCAACTATCAGGCAGTGTATGACTTGGGTATCAGGCATGCAGTACAGGTTTAGGTGTGGGAGGTGCCGGTTCGGCAGATTGGGTGCTTTTTTCCAGTTGCAGTTTCAGCTCTACAATAAAAACATCTTCGCTAGCGGTGATTTTAAAAAAATGTTTTTGCGGGTACAGCAGTTCCAACCGCCGACGCACGTTGGCTAAACCAATGCCGGCGCCTACTTTGGGATCGCTGATTTCCGGCGCCTTACCATTCACCAGCTTTAGGTGCAATTCGTTTTTTACAACATCCGCATGCAGACTGATCCAGGGCTGCTCCAGCATACGGCTGGTGCCATGCTTAAAGCAGTTTTCCACCAGCGGCAGCAGCAAGAGCGGCGCTATCAGCAAATCATGGCCAGTGGCCGGCAGGTCCAGGTTTACTTCCAACTGGTTATCGTATCGCACCTGCTCCAGCAGCATGTAATCCTGCAGCATTTTCAGTTCTTTTTGCAGGGGCACCAGGGGCTGGGCACCTTCGTACAGCATGTACCGCAGCAGGTCGGACAGGCCGGCTACCATACGCGCCGCTACAGGGGAAGAGTCCTGGGTATACGAGTAAATGTTGTTTAAGGTATTGAACAAAAAGTGCGGATGCACCTGTGCCTTTAAAAGCTGCAGCTGTGCTTCCACGTTTTGCTTTTGCAACTGCAGGTTACGCTCTTCTTTCTGATACCAGTACTTCATCAGTTTAATGGCCGCCGCCAGTCCGCCAATGGTAATCGCTCCCCTTAGTCCCGCCAGCAACGACATAAAAAAATTGAGTTCGTTGATGTGCGTCGGTGGTTTATATGCTCCGCCTAAAACCAGGTAACGGATATCATTCAGCAGGTATACTCCAATGAAAGAAGAAATAAGGGCCGTAGCCAAAAACAACAGCATAGTAACCCCCGCTGTAGCCAGGTATTTTCCTTTCAGCAAAAAACGGGGCACCGCAAAATACATCAGCGAATAAGCCAGGAACAGGTGCGGCACCAGGTACACCAC
>JAEWAC010000007.1 GCA_023391895.1 Bacteroidota bacterium | reverse complement strand
GGATTGACGCAGGCAGGTGCATTTTTTTCCGGGTTACTGCTTCCACCACATCCTGAAACTTAACCGGGTGCGCCGTTTCTACAAAATAACCTTTTTGCTCCGGGTGTTGTTGCAGGTATTGCTCCAGGGCGGCATAAGCCACGGCGCCATGCGGGTCCAATAGGTATTGATATTGTTGATAGACACTTTGCATAGTGTCTTTTGTAACGGCATCAGAAATGCTGTAACTGCTCAATACGTTTTTAAGCGAATGAAATTCCTGGTCGAACAATTCCAGTATGCGAATAAAGTTGCTGGGGTTGCCTACGTCCATGGCATTGGAGAGGGTGGGTACAGCTGGTTGCGGGGCGTAGTTACCACTTTGCAGAAAATGGGGCACAACGGCGTTGGCATTGCAGGCAGCAATAAAATGCAGCACCGGCAAACCGGAGCGGTGCGCCAGCAAACCGGCACAGATGTTTCCAAAATTGCCGCTGGGTACACTTACTACCGGCGGACCGTCATTGGGTCTCCATTGCTGGTAAGCAAAAAAGTAATAAAACTGCTGCGGCAGCCAGCGGGCTACGTTGATGGAGTTGGCTGAAGTCAAAAATAATTGCTGGTTCAAATCCTCATCGGAAAAAGCCTGCTTGACCAGTTGCTGGCAATCGTCAAAATTACCTGCCACTTCCAGCGTCGTAATGTTGTTGCCCAGCGTAGTGAGCTGCAGCTCCTGCACATGGCTTACCTTGCCGGAAGGATACAGGATGACCACGTTGACGCCTTCCACACCCAAAAAACCACTGGCCACCGCACCACCGGTATCGCCGGAGGTCGCTACCAGTACGGTTACTTTTTTATCATGGTCTTTTAAAAAATAACCCAGGCAGCGGCTCATAAAACGGGCGCCTACATCTTTAAAAGCAAGGGTAGGACCATGAAAAAGTTCCAGGGCCGCCATCTTGTCCTGTACCGGCACCAGGGGAAAATCAAAGGCAATAGTTTCTGCAATAATCCGCTCCAGTTCTTTTTCCGGAATTACACCTTCCACATAAGGCTGCATTACCTGCAGAGCAACGGCTTCTTTGGAGAGAGAAGGCAACTCTTTTAAAAACCCATGGGGTAACTGGGGAATGGTTTCGGGAAAATATAATCCTTTATCCGGTGCCTGGCCCCGGATGGTGGCTTCCCTGAAATCTACTTTGGGTGACTGGTGATTGAGGCTATAAAACAACATGTTGCATTTTCGTTTTTGAGTTAAGCATTGATGATTTGAACGCCTTGCGGGTTGATGGTAGTGACATAGGTTTTAAAAGAAATACCCAGGGCCATATATACTTCTTCCATAATCGCGGCAATGCAGTGAGCGGTTTTTTCTTCCGTGCTCAGCATAAAAATGGAAGGGCCGGAACCCGATATGCCACCACCCAGCGCGCCGGCTTCTTTGGCTCTTTTTTTTACGGCTTCAAAACCCGGTATCAGTACACTGCGCAGCGGCTCTATGATCACATCTTCCAGCGAACGGCCGATCAGGCTGTAGTCCTGTTTTAATATACCAGCCACCAGTCCCGCAATGTTGCCCCACTGTTTGATGGCGTCTTTCAGGAGAACGTCCTTGCGCAGTATCTGTCGGGCATCGGCTGTTTTTACTTCTATTTGCGGGTGCACCAGCGTGATGTAAAGGTGCGGCGGCGTTAGTGGAATAATATCCAGCGGAAATATGGACCGGATCAGGGTAATGCCGCCATAAATGCAAGGGGCAATGTTGTCGGCATGTTTGACCCCCGAGGCTACCTTTTCGCCAAACATAGCCAGGCGCACCAGGTCTTCTTTACTAAAATGGTTATCGACTAAATAATTGGCGGCTACGACAGCCCCCGCAGCACTGGCGGCACTGGAGCCAATGCCGCTGCCGGGTTTGATATGCTTGTGAATGATGACTTCAAAGCCGATTTCACCCGGCAGTTCTTTCAGCATTTCCACCAGGGGCGCACCGGCGGTGTTTTGCTGCGGATCCTGGGGCAGGGGATAGCCATCGGCACTGTGTATGATGACTTTTTTTTCCGGCAGCAGGCGTACTTCCATTTCATCATAAGGCGCTTGCAGGCACATGCCCAGCACATCAAAGCCGCAAACCAGGTTGGCTACCGTAGCCGGTGCTTTTACTTTTACTGATTTCATAAAGTAGACGTTTTTAGATTCGGGCGGCACGGATAATGTCGGCAAATACACCGGAAGCCGTTACCTCGGCACCGGCGCCGGCCCCTTTTACCACCATCGGTTGCTCGGGATAGCGGTTGGTGTAAAAAAGAATAATATTGTCTTTGCCATACAGGTGGTAGAAGTCGTGCTGCGGATCGATCTGCTGCAGGCCTACCGAGGCATAGCCGTTTTTGTAAGAAGCGACAAACTTCAGTTTCTTGCCCTGCGCGGCGGCATCGTGGTATAGCTTTTTGAAATGATCTTCCTGCTGCGCCATTTCATTATAAAAGTCGGCCACGCTGCCCTGCATGCACGAAGGTGGCATAAAGGCGTTATTGGTAATGTCGTCCATTTCCAAAGGCTCGCCCGCTTCGCGTGCCAGGATCATGATCTTGCGCATCACGTCGGTGCCACCCAGGTCCAGTCTTGGATCGGGTTCGGTATAGCCTTCGTCCTGTGCCTGTTTGACCACTTCTGCAAAGCTTCTTTCGGCATTGTAGTGGTTGAATACAAAGTTGAGTGTACCACTCAACACCGCTTCTATTTTGGTGACCTGGTCGCCGCTGCGCAGCAGGTCGTTCAAAGTGCCAATGACCGGCAGGCCGGCACCCACGTTGGTTTCAAACAAAAACGATGCATTGAATTCGCGGGACAGGTCTTTTAGTTTTCTGTAATGCTCATAAGCAGACGAGCAGGCGATTTTGTTACAGGCCACAATGGAAATGCTTTTCTTTAAAAGCTCGGCATAATAGTCGGCTACTTTTTCGTTGGCAGTTACGTCTACAAAAATGGAGTTGCGCAGGTTTTTGGATAACATCCTTTGCAGGAATTCGTGCGGCTGCATGGGTTCGGCCTGTTCCAGCGCAGCGCCCCACTTTTGGAGGTCAATGCCTTCATCGTTAAAGATCATTTTGCGGCTGTTGGCCAGGGCTACTACGCGTATTTGTAACCGCAGGTGGTGCTGCAGGTATTGCAGTTGTTGCTGTAGCTGTGCCAGCAGGCGGCTGCCTACGTTGCCGGTTCCGGCTATAAAAAGGTTCACCTGTTTGTTCGTGGTTTCAAAAAACTCTTCGTGCAGTACGTTCACCGCTTTTTTGACGTCCTGCACGGCAATGACGGCCGATATGTTTTTTTCAGAAGAGCCTTGTGCAATCGCCCGGATGTTGACACCATTGCGGCCCAGCACGCCAAACATTTTACCGCTGACGCCTACATGGTTTTTCATGTTATCACCCACTACGGCCACTACCGCCATGTCTTTTTCAACGATCAGTGGCGCTATTTTTCCGGATTCAATTTCCTGCGCAAAAGCTGCATCCACCGCCTTTTTCGCCGCCGCTGCATTGCTTTCATCTATGCCTACACAGATGGAGTGTTCGGAGGAAGCCTGGGTGATGAGTATCACGTTGATGCCGTGGCTGGACAGGGCTTCAAACAAGCGCCGGGAAATACCGGGAATGCCTACCATGCCGCTGCCCTCCAGGCTCAGCAACGTAATTTTATTAATGCTGGTAATGCCCCTGATGATGTTAACACCATCCTTTACTTCGGACTGTATCAGGGTGCCTGGGTCTTCGGGTGCAAAGGTGTTTTTGATCCATACCGGAATGTTCTGGTGCATCAGCGGCAGTATCGTAGGCGGGTAAATTACTTTGGCGCCAAAGTGCGACAGCTCCATGGCTTCCTGGTACGACAAAGATGCAACCGGACGGGCGTTGTTGACCAGTCGCGGATCGGCTGTCATCATGCCGGATACGTCGGTCCAAATTTCCACCACGTTGGCCTTAAGAGAAGCCCCCAGTATGGCGGCGGTGTAGTCCGATCCGCCCCGGCCTAGGGTTGTGGTATTGCCCTGGTGGTCGGAGGCTACAAAGCCGGGTACAATAACGAGGTTGTCAGTGATACCGGAAAAGAACTGCTGTATCTGTTGCTGGGTAGCAGTATGGTCTACCGCTGCTTTGGTAAACTGGCTGTCGGTTTTAATGAGTTCGCGGGCATCTTTCCAGACATTGGGTATTTGAATAGATTGCAGAAACTGGGAAAGGATCTGGGAGGAAAGCAGCTCGCCAAAACTTAAAAGTCGGTCCTTGCTTTTGTCGGAAAATTCATTCAGCGTAAAAATGCCGTTGCAGATGTCTTCCACTTCATGAAAGCGCTGCATCACAAAGCTTAGTACGCTGCTTTGGTTGGTAATGGGCAGGAGTGCCTTGATCAAATCAATGTGGCGCTGGGTGAGTTGTCGCAGTGTTTGCTTATAACTACTATTGCCTTCAGCGGCATGGTGGCCGCAGCTCAGCAAAGCATCGGTAACACCGCCCAGGGCCGATACCACTACAATGGTGGGGTTGTAGGTAATGGCTTTTTGAATAACAGTGGTTACTTTATTGATGTTTTCGGCAGTGGCTACAGAAGAGCCGCCAAATTTTAAAACTTGCATGATCCTTAATGTTTTTAAATGATCCCAAGGGGTAACGTGTGAAAATGAAAGTTGTGAGCAAAGGGTTTTATCTGACCCGGAGAAGCTTTGAAAGCCCAAATGGCGTTATGACATAATACAACCCCTGCGGGTTGTGGTGGTGGTAATAATAGTAGTAGTAGTGATAACCGTATTGGCTATAGTTGTAGGAGTAGAAATGATATGTGTACTATGGTTGTTCACCTGATGTAAAGAGCCTGAAGGTAAGGGAGAATTTTAAAAACTCCAATTCCACGGCCAAATTATTTTATGCATGTTGGCCGTTAAAAGCCGTTTAAGTAGTGGTAATGATTGTTGATCAGATCGTTGCAGCAGGATCCATTAAACAGGATGCGGGATGGCTGTGATGCGTGTGAAAAGCGCTGCCAGGCTGCATTTCACCGATCGGCAGGTTGTTGGCTGCCGGTGATGGTAATATGGGGTTTTAAAGAAGTTGGCCGGTGAGTGGCCGCTTCTGCTCGCTGGTTGTATTTTTTTGATAAGCGGTAACGGCCTATTGCCGGTTGGCTGCTAATTTCAGGCGGTTGTTAGGTGGAGAAGATGTTTTGATCCCGTTTGTATCATGCCTTTTTATATGGGGTTTTGAAGGATTCATCTTTGCTGGCTCTTATATAGTATTTTAAGAAAATATACTTATTTGGGTGTAGGTAAAAAAAATTATCGACAAGTATTGGATTATTTTAAATTTCCATATATCTTGTAGTTAACAATCGAAATTTATCTCATTTTCATAGTGGACGGGCAAAGGGCTTAGGTTTATACCTAGGCCTTCACTTTTTAGCCCCCTTTTCATTTTCAATCCGGCACGGATAAAAAAAAGCCTGCAATTCACATCCTGTGCAGAAGTTGTTTTGTTGTTTTAGTGTAGATTCTGTTGCTTACGCTTATGAAAAAGTTATTCTTTTTGCTTACCACCCTTACAACCAGCTTATTTGCCATGGCACAAACTTATCAGCCCAACTGGCCATCGCTCAACCAGCGGGGCATACCAGACTGGTTTCACCAGGATAAGTTTGGCATTTTTATTCACTGGGGTGCCTATGCCGTTCCGGCTTATGCGCCGGTTATTGCCAACAGTGGCTATAGTTATTCCGAATGGTACTGGTACCGGTTGCACGAAAAACAAAAAGATTTCAAAGCCTTTCATGATAAAAACTACGGCCCGGATTTTCAGTACCCTCAGTTTGAAAAAAGCTTCAAGGCAGAACTGTTTGATCCGCAGCAGTGGGCCCATGTGTTCAAACAATCGGGTGCCCGCTACGTGGTATTAACTTCCAAACACCACGAAGGCTATGCGCTCTGGCCGAGTGCAGAGGCCGACCGCACCTGGGGCCGGCCCTGGAACGCTGTATCGGGCACGCCTCAGCGCGACCTGCTGGGCGACCTGACCCAGGCCGTACGCGATTCGGGCCTGAAGATGGGCTATTACTACTCCTTATATGAATGGTTTAATCCTTTGTGGTTACAGGACAAAAAGCGCTATGTAGCCGAGCACATGACGCCGCAGTTTAAAGACTTGGTAACAAAATACCAACCTTCGCTTATTTTTTCGGATGGCGAGTGGGATCTGACCGACACGGCCTGGAAGAGCCAGGAATTGCTTTCCTGGTTGTTCAACGAATCGCCGGTGGCCAAAGAAGTGGTGGTGAACGACCGGTGGGGCAGCAATACCCGGGGTAAAAATACCGGTGCCACTTATACCACATCGGAATACGGGGCCGGCATGGATGCCAACGTCATTTGGGAAGAAAGCCGCGGCATTGGCCACTCCTACGGGTACAACCGCAGAGAAAATCTGGAAGATTATAAAACCAGCCGCGACCTTATTTTGATACTGGTGGACGTGGTGGCCCGGGGCGGTAACCTGCTGCTAGACATTGGCCCAACGGCAGATGGCCGCATCCCGGTGATCATGCAGCAGCGCCTGACGGATATGGGTAGTTGGCTGCAGACCAATGGAGAAGCTATTTATGGAACCACCGCCTGGAAGCAGCCGTACCAGTGGAGCCGGGGCTTGCAACCGCAGAAAAAAGATGCCAGCTATATGGCCGATTATAACATCAGCGAAATGATACGTCCTAAAAAAGACACGGCGCATATTGAACAATTTTTTACCCGCAAGGGCAAAGACCTGTACTGTATTGTGCCGGCTTATCAAAAGCAGGTACGCATCCGCAACTTTAAAGCGCCGGCCGGTGCCGGAGTCCTGCTGCTGGCCAATAACCAGAAGTTGTCCTGGAAGCAGTCGGGCAGCGATTGTGTCATCGACCTGTCGGTTATGAAACCGGCTGATATACCAGCGGAGTTGTTTGTGATCAAGCTGCAAAACGCCTTGTAACAATCTTGTTTCTTATTTAATCGCGTTTACGGTTTTGCCTTAGTGATCCTTATTTCTTTTGCCGCGTTGCGGTATACACATTAAGTTAATAACGGTATCACTTCTTTAAAACCCCATATGCGCTTTTAATAAAGCACCTGGGTTTGGTGCATAGAACCATATGGGTTTTAAAGAAGTTAGAAAAAGGGGAGATGCTGTGTTACCAAAAAATTTGTTGATAGCAACAGCGGCCGGCTGCTGCCGTTGCAGTAGGAGATGCGTGTGTTTTAATAAAGAACAAAACTGGCTTCCCTTTTGCATTTCACTTGCTGGAAGCATGTAAGAAGGTCGGCAAGGTGATAAGTGGTCTTTGTTAGGGGGATTGGTTATTTTCTTTACATTTCGTTTTCTTTTGTGCGAATAAATTTGTGTAAAACCTGTTTCCTGGATGCGTCAAAGAACACTTTATGTTTTTGGTTTTTCTTTTTTACTTTTCATTGTCTCTGCCGTAATCAGGTACCAGAGCTTTGGTAAAATGCGGGCCTATACCCAATCGGTAAACCATAGTCGTGAGATCATCACCTCCCTGGACCGGTTGTCCAATTATTTTAAAAGCGCCCAGATTTATTCCCCCCGCTACGAGGTTAAGGTAGCCCAAAACTTTTATGGACTGTACCGGCAGGAAGCCCTTAAAGTAAACAGCGAGCTCAATGAATTGCTGGCCCTTACCAAAGATAACCCGGTACAGGCCCGGCAGATGGAATCGCTGGCCCAGCTTATTGATGCGCAAATGCCTGTTTTGCTCGAGATGAACATACCCGAAATGATTGAGGCGGGTGAAGGATGGCGCCTGGGGCAGCTGTTCAAGATCAGCTCTATGATCAATACCATGGCCGAGGCGGAAGAAAAAGAATTAAACAACCGCAAGCAGGTACTGGAAAAAACAATCCATTGGAATAATATTATTTCACTGACCCTGGTGATTATTGCGGGCGGGACCATCCTGGTTACTTTTGCCACCAACCTGCTGCTGAATCGCAAACAAAAATGGCTGGAAGGCTTTTTGGAGTCCATTCTCAATGCCGCCCAAAACGGGATTGTTTCTTACAAGGCGGTACATGCCAACGACCAACTGGTGGATTTTACCATAGAATATGCCAACGAAACGGTGGAAAAACTGCTGGGCTACAAGCCGCAGGAACTGATTGGCAAAAAAGTAAGTGCCCTTCCGAACATCCTGGGCATGGACAGTATGGTAAAGTTCAGAACCGTTGTGGAAAAGAGGGAACCGGTTGAATACGAAACCCATTTTACCCAGAACGAGGTGCGCCGGTGGTTTTTGGTGCGGCTGGCACCCCGCGAAGAAGGATTTACCGCAACCATACAGGACATTACGGGGTTGAAAAATGCGCAGGAAAAGCTGGAAACCAGTGTGCAGCAGCTGGAAAAATCCAATGCGGCGCTGGAGCAGTATGCTTATGCAGCCAGTCATGACTTGCAGGAGCCGCTGCGGAAAATACAAACCTTCAGTAACCTGCTGTGGGACCGCCAGTCCGACCAACTGGATGAAAAAGGAAAACAGTACCTGCAGAAAGTGGTCAACTCATCGGAGCGGATGAGCACCCTGATCCGGGATATTTTAAGTTATTCCAGTATCAGCCAGGGCGCTGTTTTTGTGTCCACCAATTTAAATGATGAACTGAACAACGTTCTACAGGACCTGGAGCTGATGATTGAACAAAAAGGCGCCCGGATACACACGCACCCGCTGCCCACCGTGGAGGCCATACCCTTGCAGATGCGGCAGTTGCTGTACAACCTGGTCAATAATGCCCTGAAATTTACGCAGGAAGGCCGCCTGCCTGAAATAACCATTTCCGCCCGCCCGCTATCGCCTGAAGAGGTGCAGGCCCACAGCCAGCTGAACCCGCCCCTGGACTATACTGAAATCCAGGTTTCGGACAATGGCATAGGGTTTAACAACGAGTATACTGGGCAAATCTTTTCCTTGTTCAAGCGACTGAACAGCAAAGACGAATTTGATGGATCGGGTATTGGACTGGCTTTATGCCAAAAGGTGGTGGAAAACCATAATGGCGTCATCTATGCCAGGGGTAAAGTAGGGTATGGGGCCAGTTTTTTTATCATCCTGCCTACTACACATCCGGTTGCATTATAAAACTTGGGTTGGTATGGAAAAGAGGGAAGCCGCTTCAGGCACTGGGCATGTGGTAGGAGTAGTAAGACATGTACCGTATTTTATAATCGGGCAGGTACGAACTGGGTTGGTTGTTTAAATAAAAACTTCTCATGCCGATGTATTCTTCCTGCCTGCTGTGAAAGTAGATCTCAACATAAAAGTCGCCCACCTTGTACAGGTCAATGATAAACTCGGGCTCCTGCCGGGTGTATAGATATTCACTTTCGTATTGCAGTATGTCTGCCTGCTGTGTTTTTGTCAAGGAGTCAAACATGTAGGGTGTCATTGCTTAGGGTTTAAATTGTGATTTAGTTTTACCGCCAGCAACCAGCATAAAGCAGACTTTACCGTAATTACTGAGGATAATATTTTAATAAAAACATATGTACAGGATGTGTATGCAAAAGTTGTTCCAGGCCCGTGAAACAAGGCTTTCCGCCAATGATGGCCGGGTGGAAACTTCTTTTGCAAGGATCGTCACAGCCTTTTCAAAAGATGTTGGAGCGGGTAAAAGCAATAAAATGCGTAGATGGTTACGTTTAGTTAAAGTGGCTTACTTAGCAAGTTGGTACTAATATAATTCATTTAAATTTACTTTCATAATCCCTGGCATGAAATCAAAGAATTCTTTTTGGCAACGCATCGGCCTGCATGAGTGGTTTTTGAAAAAAGAAACCACGGCGACCACGGTACTGCCACCGGCCATTACGCCCAATGATGTATACAAATACATCCTGGAAAAATTCAACGAATCCATCGGGCAGTTGTCTTTTGCCAGCCGCATTGTTTTTTATCATGAGTACATCATCTGCTTTAATCCCGATGACTACCGGGATTTTATGGAAAACAAAAAAGGGATCTTTGGCCTGATTGTGCAGGAGTCGGTCAGGAATTTCTATGGGATTTTAAAAGACTTTCGGTCGCAGGGTAAAACCGTGGAGCCGTCCAGCCGCAAATGGGTGTTTCGTTTTGTGTCGCACCCTGATTATGCCCGCGGCGACAAAAGCTTTATTGGCAAACTGCTGCCCACCGGTGGCGAGCAGAAAGAAGAAAACCTGCGCATGACCTATATACCCCGCCAGACCGGTATTGCCCAGACCTTTGACATCAACCCGGAGATTTTAAAAGGATTTACTTTTTACAGCGAAGGCTATTACGAAGTGCCCTACCAGGAAGACCTGGTGTACGACGAAAGCACTATGAAAAATGCCGCCGCTGCAGGCCGGGCCCGGCTGGAAACCATTTTACCGGATAAGGCCTTTGCCGGACGCAAGCTGGAATATATTATGCGCGATGATGAAATTATCGTGTCCGGAAAAGACGAAACCCGGGAGGCTTCCAACATTTTTAAAGTGCCTTCCGAATGGGTGAACACACCGCACCTGCGCATCCGCTACAACCGGCAGGAAGATCAGTTTTATATTGCCTCTTTTGGCGAAAAAACCATCGTCAATGAAAAGGAAGTAAAGCGGAGCGCAGTAAGCCAGCCCTCCTGGAGTCCGTTGCCCATTAATTCACGCATTGTGTTAAATGGTATTGCCGGTATCAACATTTTCAAAATATAAACAAGCTATGCCCGTTATTTTATCAGTTGCCCTGCTGGTCATTTGCCTGCTGTTGCTGGTGGCCCACTTCAGGGATATCAAAAAAACGCATCACCCATAATGGCAGAAAACTATTTTGGAATCACCGATACCGGGAAGCAGCGGGAGAACAACGAAGATACTTTTATTGCAGAACCGATACTGGGCAACCGCTTTATTGCGGCCTGCGTGATTGACGGTGTGGGAGGGTATGCCGGAGGAGAAGTGGCGGCCGACATTGCCCGGCAAAGTATATTAGACTACTTTAGTGTACTGTCGGGCGATATCACCACCATGATGAAGGAAGCGCTGATGGTGGCCAATGAAAAAATATTTGCGCAAAAGCAGCAGCGGGAAGAACTGCAGCAAATGGCCTGCGTGGCCACACTGGCGTTGGCCGATATCAAAAGCCGCAAGCTTTATTATGCCCATGTAGGCGATACCCGTTTGTACCTGCTGCGCGACCGCTCGCTGGTAAAACTCACCAAAGACCATTCCTTTGTAGGATACCTGGAAGACAGCGGCCGCCTGACGGAAGCCGCCGCCATGCAGCATCCCAAGCGCAACGAAATCAACAAAGCCCTGGGTATTGAGGGACACCTCACGCTGGCTTCTGATTATATTGAAACCGGCGAATCTCCCTTTTTACCCGGCGACCTGCTGCTGTTGTGCAGTGATGGTTTAACCGACCTGGTCAGCAGCAGCGAGATCACCGCCCTGCTGCAAAAAGGCAAAACCCTGGCCGAAAAAGGTGCAGCCCTGGTAGCCGCGGCCAACGAGGCCGGTGGAAAAGACAACATTACCGTAGTGCTGGTGCACAACAATGCCAGGCCTGTAAAACAAGTAGCCACCAAACCCACCGCTGTAAAAAAAAAGGAGCCGTCCGGAAGCAAGGCCGCACCAGTTGAGCTCCCGGTCCGCACGGTAGAAAAAATTGTGGTTCAAAAGAAAACCAATTACATCCCTGTTGTGATACTTTCTGTTCTTTGCCTGGTGTTGCTGGCTGGCTTTTTATGGCAATTATTTCAAAAGCCCAATGCGGTAGCGAAGAATGAAATAGCAGTGGAGCAACCCGTCAATCCGTTGGAGCAACAGTTGACCGACACCATCAACCGGCTGCAAGGCGATACGCTAATACTGCATGACTCCCTCTTTCAATCGCCGGTGATCATTGGCGATACGGTCTGGATTACAAAAGATACCTTGTACCTGAAAGGCAACGGACGCATGGTGTTTTTAAGCGATTCGGCTTATGCCGGGCCGGCGCTGGCGCTGGGCGCTAACTGTCGTTCAGTGGTACTGGACAACATCATACTGGAAAATTTTGACGTGGGCATCCTGGTGCAGCACCCGGCCCTGCAATTGAAAAACGTGCAGTTCATCAACTGCCGCGTGCCGGTACAATACCAGTTGCTGTTACCCAACAACCAAAAGCTCAATGGGGTTTTGAAAAACCCATCCGATTTCAAAACAGATTCCATCATCAAACTACCTAAGCAATAAGCATGGCAGCAGGCACGCACTGGATAAAACAAAGA
>JAEWAC010000247.1 GCA_023391895.1 Bacteroidota bacterium | reverse complement strand
GATTTTCGTCAATCAGGGCCCGGATGCTGTTTAAGGCATTAAAAATAAAATGGGGGTTGATATGGGCTTTGATGGTTTTCAGTTCCAGCTCTTTTACCAGCGACTCCAGCTGCAGCGTATCCATTTGCTGCTTGCGGCTTTTGGTCACGTAGTGGTACATAAAGTAGATGAGGTTCCAGATAAAAAAGTACACAAAGGTGTTAAAGGCCCCGCTCAGCACCAGCAGCAGCAGGTTTTTATCCAGTATCTCCACCTCGTTGCGGCTGAGCCAGCCGTACTGGGCCAGCATCTTGGCATTGAAAAAAGAAACAATTAACGAAAAACAAAACGTAATGAACAGAAACTGAATGATTTGCTTGTCAAAAGCCTTTTGCAGCGTATTGAGCCGGATGATGACAAACCGCATAATATGGGTAGCCAGCAGCCCCAGCACCACAAACACGCCCAGGCGGCCAAAAAAGATCTGTACGTATTGCTTATCCGTAAGCCGGTCAAACGAGTAAGCAAAAAAAGTGTTCACAAAGGCAAATGTTCCCCAACCCACCAGCTGAAACAACCAGTATCTCGAAAGCTTTACGCGGTTCATACGAGCAAATATAATTTTTTATGGACGGCCCTCTAAGTACTAAATATACCAATGGATAATTACCCGTACAAGTGGAAAGCATTGAAAATAAATGCAACGCACCGGATTTGTTTTTTACGCCAATCGCCCTTCCGGCAGAGGCCGGCCGGGCTCAACCTTTTTCCTTAGATTTTGTTATACCCCCATGGTGGCCTTTCATTTGCTGCTATAATAACTTTATTTTTGCAACGCTAAATTTACCGCATGCAAATAACCTCGGGACCCTTATTACAAACAATCAACTCGCCTGCTGATCTTAAAAAAATACCCAAAGAAAAGCTGCACCAGGTTTGCGACGAGCTGCGCCAGTATATTATTGACGTGGTGAGTGTGCATGGCGGTCACTTTGCAGCCAGTTTGGGCGTGGTAGAGCTCAGCGTGGCCTTGCATTACATCTACAATGCCCCCTACGACCAGTTGGTGTGGGATGTGGGTCACCAGGCATACGGCCACAAAATACTCACCGGCCGCCGCGATAATTTTGAAAGCAACCGCAAGTACAAGGGCCTGAGCGGATTTCCCAAGCGCAGCGAAAGCGAGTACGACACCTTTGGCGTAGGCCACTCCTCTACCTCCATATCCGCCGCTTTGGGTATGGCCATGGCCGCCAAGATCAAAGGCGAAACCGACCTCAAATCGGTAGCCATCATTGGCGACGGCTCCATGACGGCCGGCATGGCTTTCGAAGCCATGAACCACGCCGGTGTGGCCGATAGCGATGTGCTGATCATCCTGAACGACAACTGCATGTCCATCGACCCCAACGTGGGGGCGCTGAAAGAATATTTAACGGACATCACCACCTCGCATACCTATAACAAGCTGCGCGATGATGTGTGGAAGCTGCTGGGCAAGCTGCCGGTGGGCAAACGGTTTACCCGCGACATGGCCTCCAAGCTGGAAGCCAGCGTCAAAGGCATGGTAACCAAAAGCAGCAACCTGTTTGAAGCCCTGAACCTGCGCTATTTTGGCCCTATAGACGGCCACAACATTACCAAGCTGGTAGACACTTTAAAAGACCTGAGAAACATCCCCGGTCCCAAGCTGCTGCACGTGCTTACCGTAAAAGGCAAGGGCTACGCACTGGCCGAAAAAGACCAGACCAAATGGCATGCACCGGGTTTGTTTGATAAAATCACCGGTGAAATTTATAAAAAGAAATTTGACCTGCCCCAGCCGCCCAAGTACCAGGATGTATTTGGCCATACTATTATTGAGCTGGCGGAGCAGAACGAAAAGATATTGGGCATTACTCCCGCCATGCCCAGCGGCTCTTCCCTGAAGTTTATGATGGAAAAAATGCCGCACCGGGCTTTTGACGTAGGCATTTGCGAGCAGCACGCCGTTACCTTGAGTGCCGGCATGGCTACCCAGGGCATGAAGGTGTTTTGCAACATCTACTCCTCGTTTATGCAGCGGGCGTACGACCAGGTGGTACACGACGTGGCTATCCAAAAGCTGCCCGTGATCTTTTGCCTTGACCGGGCTGGCCTGGTGGGCGAAGATGGTCCTACCCACCACGGTGCCTACGACATTCCTTATTTCCGTTGCATCCCCAATATGGTGATTTCGGCGCCCATGAACGAAGCGGAACTGCGCAACCTGATGTACACCGCCCAGCTGGACAGCACCGACCTGCCTTTTGTGATCCGCTATCCCCGCGGCGAGGGCGTGATGCCGGAATGGCGCAAACCCATGGAAGCCGTTACCATCGGCACCGGCCGTAAATTAAGAGACGGCAAAGGCGTTGCCATTTTATCCTTTGGTCATCCCGGCAATTTTGCTGCGGCCGCCATTCGGGCGCTGAAGGCAGAAGGACTGACACCGGCCCATTACGACATGCGTTTTGCCAAGCCTTTGGACGAAGCCCTGCTGCACGAAGCCTTGCTCCAATACGAAAAGATCATTACCGTGGAGGATGGTACCATTGTAGGCGGTTTTGGCAGTGCCGTGGCCGAGTTTATGGCGGAGCATGGTTATAAAAACGATTTAAAGATGCTGGGCATACCCGACCGTATTGTGGAGCATGGCACTTTGAAAGAGTTGCATCGCGAGTGCGGTTATGATGCGGCGGCCATAGCCGATGCCGTTCGGCAGATGATGCATGAGAAGGTTGGGGTAAATGTATTGCAATAAACCTGTTATTATGGGTTTTTGAAAAAGTATGGCGGCACCATTCAGTGCCGCCTTTTTTGTTTTTGAACTGCCAGCCGTTTGCTACTTGCGCAGACTTACACCCTTATTTTTTAAGAAGCTTCTGTCCGGCGGCTGGTATCTGGTTTAATGTTTCTATTCCCATATAGGCTTTTAAAGAAGTTACTTAACCTGTTTCCCTACTATGCCTGTCCTTCGAAACTGGTTTCAGACATCTCCTTTGAACTTCTTTAAAACTCCATATAACAAACTTTTTCAAAAACCCATATGACTATAATTTTATCCTTCGGTAGTCAGCCCTTCTTACTTTTTCTCCCCGAAAAAGGGGAGCAAGAAGTTCAAGGCTGCCCTGATCGCTCCGCCCGTTTGGCCGGCCCCCGCACAAGCAACCCTCATTCCTGAGTGTATCACTCGTTAAACTCTGTAGATAATTTGTAAAGCTCTTACCGGCATGGGGTTTTGAAAAAGTTCAAGTCTTGTTGCGTGCTGTGGTAAACTACTGCAGGCGCTGTATCCCGCTATGCTTTTCTGAAAGTAATAGATGTCTAAAGTTATCTCGGGATAAGGCGCAGAACCCCGGTTGACTGCGCTACTTTTTTGGTTTTGCCTTTTAACTTTTGCCTTCTCCACTATTCACGTCTGTGGACTGTCGTCTATCGACTGTGGACTCATCCCCTCTACAGGTGCATCATTTCCTCATCAGTAAGACCTTCCTCGGTTTCGTTGAACTCTACGATAAAGTTGTTGCGGCCTTCGCCGATGGTGATGCGCAGGTATTTTTGCTGCACCAGCTCCAGCATGGATAAAAAAGTAAAAATGGCGTGCACCCGGTTTTCTACCGTTTCAAATATTTTATCAAAAGAAAGTGAACGAATTCGTTGAGCGGTAGCAATCATGTCGGCCTTGGTGTTTTCCATGGTATAGCGGTATTGCACCACGGTATGCACCGGCTTGTTGTGGATATCCGAGTAGCGCTGCATGGCCTTTTCAAAGGCTTTCATCAGCTTAAAGAGCGTAATGGCCTGTATTTCGGTGCCCTCGCCGGCTTCTTCTCCCACCAGTGCCAGCTCTTTTTGAATATTACCCCTTTTTGCCAGCAGCAGGCGCTCGGCTTCAAGCAGGGCCATTTCAGCCGCGGCTTCCTTGTACTTTTTGTATTCCAGGATTTTATCGACCAGTTCCTGCCGGGGGTCGATCTCGTTGCCCTGCGCATCTATCTCCTTACGGGGCAATAGCATTTTGGCCTTAATGCGCATCAGGGTGGAAATAAACAGGATGAACTCGCTGGACAACTCAATGTTGAGGGTTTCCTGCTGGTGGATATACGCCAGGAAGTCCTTGATGATCTCGGTAATGGGAATATTATAAATATCCAGTTCGTCCCGCTCAATAAAAAACAGAAGCAGGTCAAAAGGGCCTTCAAACTGCGGAAGCTTGATCTGGTAAGTAGGGTTGTTCACAGTATTCAGTTTAACACACAAAAAATCCCGCTCTGGTTCGACAGTCGCACCATCAAACGGGATTAAACAAAAATAAGTATAATACAGGACGAAACGTGGCTAAACGGCCCGGGTGCCGTTTACTTTTAACTCATCCCTGATTTCTGTTAACAATTTTTCGGAAAGGGTCAGCTCCGGTACGGCAGGCGCCTCTACCCGCGCATCTTTTTTGCGTTTGAGCCGGTTGATGCCCTGGATCAGCAGAAACAGCACCAGCGCAATAATAAGGAACTTGATGATTGCCGCCAGGAACTTGCCGTATTTGACGGTACCCCAGGCCAGCTTCTCCAGGTCCTCGGCATTGGCAGCCTGCAGTGCCGGCTTCAGCAAGAGCGGGGTAATGACGTCCTCTACCAAAGAAGACACAATGGCACCAAAAGCAGCGCCGATAATTACGGCGATAGCCAGTTCCACCACGTTTCCTTTCAAGGCAAATTCCTTGAATTCTTTTACAAATCCCATAAGATGAAGTTTTGTTTTCTCTAAGTTAACACATTTGATGGGCTTATGGTTTCAGGCGGGGAAACTCCATCTGCAGGGATTTTAAGGTATCGACCAGTTGCTTTGCAATCACATATTCCTTATACCAGTTCTGGTCGGCCGGCACAATGGTCCAGGGTATGATGCTGCAGTGTTCAAACACATCGTCGTACGCCTGCCAGTACTGGTCTATCAGCTTAGCTTCAACCTGATCGCCGGCATTGTACTTCCATTGCTTGGTAGGGTCGGTCTGTCGCTCCTGCAGGCGCTGCTGTTGCTCTTCAGCCGATATGTGCAGGTAAAACTTCAAAATACTGGTAGCGTTGTGCAAAGCCAGCAGTTGCTCAAAATGGTTGATGGCATTAAAGCGAAGTCGGGCCTCTTCGTTGCTGCACCAGCCTTTTACCCGGGTTACCAGCACCTCTTCGTAATGGCTGCGGTTAAAAACCTGCATCATGCCCCGGGCCGGTGCATGCAGGTGTACCCGCCATAAAAAGTCATGGGCCTTTTCCTCCTCTGTTGGCACTTTAAAAGATTGTACCCTAACGCCCTGCGGATTGAGGCGGCCCATCACTTTGCGGATCGCGCCGTCTTTGCCGCTGGCATCCATGCCTTGCAAAATCACCAGCACGGCATGCTTGCTTTCGGCATACAACAGGTATTGCAGCTTATCCATTTCCTTCAGCAGCTTTTCGGTGGCTTCTTTGGTCTCGTTTTTGTCAAAGTCCTTAGGCGCTTTGGTGGAAATTTCGTTTAACCGGTACATAGGCAAAAGAATAAGCTCAAACCTACAATAAACTTACTGCTTTTGCCAGCAGATCCGGGCGGTATGGCTTTAGAAAATTATCCTTGGGAAAAATGTAAAAGGAGCCGCACTTTTGCACCGATTATGAGCAGGGACAAATGGATCAACTGGGGCCTTTTTATATTGCTGGCGTTTATCTGGGGTAGCTCGTTTATTTTAATGAAGGTGGGCAAGCAACACCTGAATGGTTACCAGATTGGCGCCCTTCGCATTTTTTCGGCCGGCCTTGTTTTTCTGCCGCTTGCCCTTTTTCACCTGACCCGGATTCCGGTCCGCAAGCTGCCGCTGGTGGTTGTTTCGGGCCTGCTGGGCAACTTTCTGCCGGCCTTTTTATTTGCCATTGCCATTGAAAAAAAGATTGACAGTGCGCTGGCGGGCATCCTCAACTCGCTGACGCCCCTTTTCGTACTGGTGATCGCCATTTTATTTTTCGGGGCACAAATGAAGGCGCGGAAGATCTGGGGCGTGATCATAGGTTTTATCGGATTGTTGATCTTAAGCTTATCAAAAGGCGGCATCAGCACCGACAATTTTTCCTATGCCTCCCTTATTTTATTGGCTACGGTTTGTTATGGCCTGAATGTAAACGTGGTAAGCATTTATTTAAAAGGAATAGATCCGCTGAAAATGGCCACCGTTTCGCTGGCCTTTATAAGCCTGCCGGCCGCGGCCATATTGTGGCAACAGGAAGTATATGATATAGCGGTATATGATGCGGCGGCCCGCTGGTCGATTGCCGCGGCGGCGCTACTGGGTATTGTAGGCAGTGCTTTTGCCACCGCATTTTTTTACATACTGATCAAACGAGCCGGCGGACTTTTTGCTTCGATGGTCACCTATGCCGTTCCGCTGGTGGCTATTTTATGGGGTCTTATTGCCAATGAAACCGTAACACTGGTGCAGCTTGGCGGCCTGGGGATTATACTGGGTGGAGTGTACCTGACCAACAAATAGTCTAAAGTTTAAGGTCCAAAGTTTAAGGTTTAAAGTTCAGGTACCCGAAGGACTCACCGCTTATTGTAGAGTCCGTATGTCCAATGGCCTGAAACTTTAGACCTTAAACTTTAGACTTTCAGCTTTATTTATACGGCCATGATTTCTTTTTCTTTGGTGGCCAGGTGCTTTTCAATAACGGCTATAAATTTATTGGTAAGCTCCTGTGCATCGGCCTCGGCATCTTTGGCGGCATCTTCGCTCAGACCGTTTTTCTGCAACTTTTTGATGCCTTCAATAGCATCGCGGCGAATGTTGCGGACGGCTACTTTGGCGTGCTCGCCTTCACCCATGGCCCGCTTTACCAGCTCACGGCGCCGTTCTTCGGTTAACGGGGGAAGGAACAAACGGATAATAACACCATCATTTTGCGGGTTGATGCCAATGTTGGAAGCAATAATGGCCCGCTCAATGGGTTGCAGCATATTTTTTTCCCAGGGTTGAATGGTCAGGGTACGGGCATCCAGTACACTGATATTGCCTACCTGGCTGATAGGTGTGGGAGAACCATAATAATCGACCACAATGCCATCCAGCATTTGGGGATTGGCCTTACCGGCCCTGATTTTAACCAACTCAGCTTCCAGGTGGCTGATGGCTTTTTTCATGGAATCTTCGGCTAACGATAGTGTAATCGACACATCTTCTGACATAACCAATACATTTTTAGTAGCGCAAAGCTAATAAACCGCAAACACCTGCAAGTAAACAAAACCCAAAATGTTTTGCCTTAGTTTTCGGCTACTGCCATCTCAGTATTGATGGAAACCACCTTGGAAGTAGACGGTTGCAACACGGTCACAGCCTCCTGCTTTACCACTGCCCGGCTGGCAAGAACCGCTTGCCGAACCGGTTTTTTAAAATAAAGCAGCATGCCCAGCAGAGCAACCGCCGTGATTACCATGGACAGGATCAGGTAAGTAGAACCCAGGGCCCGGCCAAAATAAGCCATGGTAATAAAAAAGATGTTGAGCAGCAAACAACAAAGGGTAACGTACTTGTGGTTTAAGCCGCGGTCCAGCAACAGGTGATGAATATGATTGCGATCAGGAGAAAAAGGAGAACGTCCCTGTGAAATGCGGATGCTGAAAACCCGCAAGGTATCGGCCAAAGGCACCATCAGGATGGAAATGCCCACCGCTACCGCCGACTGGATAGGAAAGGGTGCCGCGGCAGAATCGGCCACCTGGATAAATTTAATTACCATGATGGCGTTCATCAATCCCAGCATCAGGGAACCGGAATCACCCATAAATATTTTGGCCGGGTTGTGGTTGAACACTAAAAAAGCCAGTAAACTTCCGGCCATGGCAAACGACAACAAGGCATAAGCATGCAGCTGGGCCGCCATAAAATAAGTACCAAAAACAGCCATGGTCAGCAACCCTAAAGTACCGGCCAGGCCGTCCACGCCATCTATGAGGTTATAAGCATTGATCACTACAATAATGGTCATATAGGTAATGGCCAGGCTAAACACTTCGGGCAAGGTATAAATGCCAAACATACCGTGCATGCTTTCGATACGCAAATCTGCCAGGTGAATAATAATAGCAGCGGCGGCCACCTGTCCCATAAACTTTTTTACCGGGCTGATGATGAGAATGTCGTCTTTAAGACCTAAAAAGAAAATAACGACGGCGGCGGCAAAAAAATATTGAAACTCGGGATTGGCCCGGCTGGAAATGAAAAGTAACGCTGCCAGAAAAAAGCCACAGAAAATACCGACCCCGCCCAAAGACGCAATGGGTTTTGTATGCAGCTTGCGTCCATCGGGAATATCG
>JAEWAC010000245.1 GCA_023391895.1 Bacteroidota bacterium | reverse complement strand
TGGCAGCAATGGCCTGACCGATACAGTATCCGTTAACCTGCATATTAATAAAGCTACCGGCAAAAAAGTAACGCTGAAAGCACCGCCCGCCAAATCTTACCCCGGCGATGGTGCGTTTACCTTGGTCAACGGCGTACGCAACACGCAGGGCTTAACCAGCAGCCGCGACTTTTTAGGCTACAACAGTAGCGACCTGGATGCCATCATTGACCTGGGCAGCGCCCAGAAAATAACGCAGGTAGTTGTGCACACCTTCAATCAACCCGGCAGCTGGATCTATGCACCTACGGGTGTACAGGTAATGGGTTCTGCAGATGGCAAAACCTTTAAACCCCTGGGCAATACTAGACCAGCAACAGATGCAGCAACAGGTAAAAATGCGGTAACGGTTGATTTTAATCCAACTACCGCCCGCTTTGTTAAAGTGGTTGTACAGAAATTGGGCACCATACCGGCTGGAGCACTAGGAGAAGGCAGCAAGGCCTGGTTATTTGTAGATGAAATAGAAGTAAATTAAAACCATCAAAAGGCACTACCCCGGTAGTGCTTTTTTTTAGATGCTGTCGGATAACACTTTTATGAAATCTTTTTACCCCTATGGGTTTTTGAAACAAATGGCTGCTTTTCAGCCCACTCTTTCAAAAGTCCATATGCGTTAGAAACAAGCACTTAAAACAAGATGGGGGTAACGAAAATAGTTAACAAAGTTGTGGCACTTACGCCGCCCTCTTGTTACAAAAAAGAACAATTTGATCTTTTATTAAAACATTTGTGTGAATTTTACACACTCCAACACATTTCTTTATTTAAAACCACAAACCAAAAGAATGAATAGCATGGTTGATTCATTTGAAAAGATTCCTTGTTTTATTTTTCCAGATCTTACCGAAGGATCACGTTATGTTGCAGAAAGCATTGCCAAGTTGATCAGAGAAAAGCAGGCCCGCAATGAGCGCTGTGTACTGGGCATGGCCACCGGCTCTACGCCCAAAACCGTTTACAAAGAACTGGTACGGCTGCACCAACACGAAGGATTGAGCTTTAAAAATGTAATCACCTTTAATCTGGATGAATACTACCCCATTGACCAGGATGCTTTCCAGAGCTACAACAACTACATGCGCCGCATGCTGTTTGATCATATTGACATTGATCCCGCTAACATACATATTCCCAATGGTGCCTTAAGCAAAGAAGAAATCAAAGCCCATTGCGCCGCCTACGAACAAAAAATTGAAGAAGTTGGCGGTATTGACCTGCAGATACTGGGCATTGGTAACAACGGCCACATCGGCTTTAACGAGCCGGGTTCCTCCATCCACTCCCGTACCCGCCTCATCAATTTGGACAACTCTACCCGCCTGGCCAATGCCTACGAGTTTGCCAATATAACCGAAGTGCCACGCCTGGCCATTACCATGGGTATCAGCACCATCTTAAAGGCCAAACGCATCATCCTGCTGGCCTGGGGTCCTGCCAAGGCACCGGTAGTGCAAAAAGCGGTGGAAGACCACCTGACCGAGCAGGTGCCGGCCTCCCTGTTGCAGCAACACCCGGACGTGCAGTTTGTGCTGGACGAGCCCGCGGCCGCCGAACTCACCCGCTTTAAAAGCCCATGGCTGACCGGCGACATTGACTGGACACCTAAAATGATCAGAAAAGCGGTGGTTAACATGGCCCTCAAAGCCAATAAACCGGTACTTTCCCTTACTAACAACGACTATAACGAATACGGCCTGAGCGACCTGCTGGTAGAAAAAGGCGATGCCTACGCCATTAACCTGGACGTGTATTACATGCTGCGCGACTCCATTACCGGATGGCCGGGCGGCAAACCCAATGTATACCTGCCCACGCACCCGGAGCGCTCCGAGCCTTATCCAAAAAGAGTGATTATATTTTCGCCCCACCCCGATGACGATATCATTTCTATGGGCGGTACTTTTCAGCGCCTGCATGACCAGGGGCACGATGTACACGTAGCCTACCAAACCTCTGGCAACATTGCGGTGACCGACGAATTTGTAACCCGCTTTGTAGATTTTGCCCTGGGCTTCCAGGAAATTGCCGGCATCAATACTAATAAAACAGAAACTATTTACCAGGAGATCCGCAGCTATCTTTCCCGCAAAAAAAATAACGAGAAAGACACCCAGCAGATCCGTGAAATCAAAGGACTGATCCGCCGCGGTGAAGCCCGGGCTACCTGCCGCTATGTGGGCATTCCGGAAGAAAACATTCATTTTCAGAACCTGCCATTTTACGAAACCGGCACTATTGAAAAAAAGCCCATGGGCGAAGAAGACGTACAGCTGACCATGCAGCTGTTGCGCGAAGTAAAACCCCACCAGGTGTTTGCCGCCGGCGACCTGGCCGACCCACACGGCACCCACAAGGTATGCCTGGATGTGATTTTTGAAGCCCTGCGTCGCATTAAAGCCGATGGGGATGAATGGGTAGCCGACTGCTGGCTGTGGCTGTACAAAGGCGCCTGGCAGGAATGGAATATTGAAGAAATTGAAATGGCCATACCCATGAGCCCAGACCAGGTGATGAAAAAACGTTATGGCATTTTTATTCACCAAAGCCAGAAAGATATGGTGCCGTTCCAGGGCAGCGATGCCCGTGAGTTTTGGCAGCGGGCCGAAGAACGCAACGCCAACACCGCCAACCTCTACGCTCAGCTCGGCCTGACCCACTACGCCGCCATGGAGGCATTTGTGCGGTGGCATTATTAATTAGGTAATTGAAAAAGGTGTTAACAAACATTGCCGTGCGTAGATAAATACAACTGGCACAACCTGTTAACACCTTTTGTTTTTTGAACTTTTTTAAAATTCCTGAAGATTTTTTTGATAAGAATTTTGCCAGTGTAAAATTTCCTCTTATTTTTGCAACCCCAATCAAACGGGAATGGCCCTGTAGCTCAACTGAATAGAGCATTTGACTACGGATCAAAAGGTTTCAGGTTTGAATCCTGACAGGGTCACTTCATCCGATAAATGGCAATTCGTTTTAGAATTGCCATTTTTATTTTCAGCTACAATTCGCTTCCCGTGCGGAATGGCTTCAAAAAGTGCGTTTACTTTTCCTGTTTGAACTCGATCTATTTTCTTGTTATATATCACACCTTCAGGGAACACCAGGTATTGCAGCTTTTGCTTTGCATCAACATCAGTAGAAGCCCATATCCTACTGATGTTTTCAGCAATAGTGAGCCCTTTTTCTACAGCCTTTTCCTGGCCTGAGCGTGAGGCGCCAGTTTAGTGGCGCCTCAGCTTCAGAACCCGAGGACCGGTAGCACCTTTCAGGTGGAGGTAATAAACCCCGGCAGCTGGCATATTAATCCATAACTAAT
>JAEWAC010000241.1 GCA_023391895.1 Bacteroidota bacterium | reverse complement strand
CTGGTGTATAGTCTGTCGTAAACCCACTATTGTAACCATTGAAAAACTGCGTATAAAACCCATTGGAGTACAAGCGGATGTCTTCTTCATTCCGCCAAAAGTTTGCATCCACAATAGTAGTAAGCGGCGGCCTGTCTAAAATGTCTCTTTTACAAGACAACAGCATTGTACAGGCTAATATGCTATAGAAATATTTTGAATAGTTCATGTTCTGTTTTTTTAAAAGTTTACTTGAGCACCGATTGAAACACTCTTGAAGGCAGGAGTTCCGGCACCTGTACGGCCTAAATTATAATTTGATGTGTTCCACATAGAGTAGCCACTGATGCTTTCCGGGTCAATGGGTAAATCACCCAGTTTATCCCAGGTAATCAGGTTTTCAGCTCCTACATACACCCTCAGATTGCTGATATTGGCTTTTTTCAACAAAGATTGAGGGAGTGCATAACCAATGCTGATGTTTTTTAACCTGAGGTAAGCCATGTTCAACAGGTAACGGTCCTGTATCTGCATGTTATTGGCTTGATTGCTACCCAGGTTATTATAAGCGGCAGGGTAGAAGGCACCTGTATTTTCAGACGTCCAGTAATTACTGGCAATGGCCTCCGGCATAGCACCATCGGAAGAGTGGTAACCGGCAATAGCCAATGCGCCGTCACCCCAAATTTGGCGGCTGCCAACACCCTGGAAGAAAGCACTGATATCAAAACCTTTATAGTCTGCACCCAGGCGGAAACCATACTCGTAGCGCGGTGTGGAATTTCCGATCACTTCCAGGTCACCATGATCTTCTAAGGTTCCTTTTCCATTATTGATCTCGCCATCACCATTCACATCCCTGAACTTAACATCACCAGGACCAAAACGGAAGTTGGCTGAATTTTGCAAGAAAGCCTGGTAAACCGGTTTTTTGCCATCAACGCCAGCTTTTAACTTATAAACCTGTCTTCCGGCATATAAAGCACTTTCGGCTGCTGTAAGTGTGATCAAAATAGGTTTGCCGTTTGCATCCAGTTCAAAATCATCCATCTGGTACAACCGGTCTGTGCGATAACCCCAGATTTCACCTATCACCTTACCGTTATAGTTGCTGGTAACCTGTGTACCAGTGCCATATTCGGTTAAGATAGTTTTGGCATCGGAAATATTTCCTCTCAGGTTAATGTTCAGGCCGTTATTAAACCTATGGTTGAAGTCCGCCGTAAATTCCCAGCCTCTTGTTTGCAGCGAACCAAAGTTGCCCAGAGGGGCATTGGCTCCAAAAGTTAAAGGAATGCCTTCTTGTGGCACGATCATGTTATTGGTGTTTCTTTCAAACAGATCTACAGAAAGGTTGATCTTGTTTTTTAAGATACTTGCATCCATACCAATATTCTTGCTTTCTATATCCTGCCACTGTATGTTGGCATAAACGGCAGAAGGAGTACCGGCAAAAAACACCCTGCCATTGCTGCCGATCCAAGTGGACTGACCGGTGGATAAGCTGGAAATGTATAGGCCACCAAGAACCGTCTGGTCACCAATGGTGCCCCAGGAGCCCCTGAACTTAAGCGTGTTGACAACAGGTTTTACCCATTGCAGAAACTCTTCTTCACTGGCTACCCAACCGGCAGAAAAGGAAGGATACCACCTCCACCACAAATCTGATGGGAATTTGGAGGAACCATCATAGCGTAAGTTTCCTTCCAGTAAATACTTATTTCTAAAGGCATAGTTGACACGACCGAAATAGCCCAATTGAGACTCCCATGTTTTGTCACCGTCAATTGTTTGCGTTCCGGTACCAAATCTAAACTGGGGATTGGTGATGTCTAATAACTGGGTTATTTGAGACGATTGCCATTCAGTAGTAGCCGTTACACGGTTGATACCTGCAATGAATTTAAATGCGTGGTCCGTATTTAAATTCAGGTTATAGGTGGTAAAGGCATTAATGGTATGACTATAAAAGTTGGTAGCTCTCCGGTAAAAATGATCCGGGTTGGCTCCAAATGCCGTGTAGGTTTCCTTTGTCAGGTCAAATGCGGCCATAGCACCTTGTTCGGTACTGGCTACCACCTGGCCTTCTTTATTTACATAAATCCGGTTACCAGCCGCATCAAAACGGGGTGTGGGTGCTACCCAGGAGTTCCTGGCAGTATACCTTGTTCCCGGTCTTTTCCACATTTCATCCTGGTTGGTATATGTATAATCAAAATCTACCTTCCAGTTGTTGTTGATATTAACAGTAGATCCCAGGCTTGTATTCAAATAATTTTGGAGAATATTAGCAGTATTCGCCGCCGCTACTTCACTTTCAGGGCTGCGGATAGGATCTCCGTTTTCATCTTTTCCAAAAGGATAAACCGGGCTCCATCTGTATAGATACAGCCATGGGTCTGCTGTTGTGGAGTTGGTAACGTAAGCATAATCCTTATTTCTCCTGGAGTAGATGGCTCCTCCGCGTATGGTAACATATTTATTCAGCTCACTGGAGATCTTCAATGACACATTGTGGCGGGTGAATTTATCAGATTTAGCCGGTTTCAGCATACCACTTTGGTCCAGCAAGCCCAGTCCCAGGTTATAAGAGGTCTTCCCGGTGGTATAACCTACAGACAGGTTGTGTTGTTGGGTAGGTGCCCATTCCCTAACCATATAGTCATAAGGATCATAGGTCCGAACACCCATCTTTGAACCAGTTGTACCATCCTTAACATACCAGTCTCTTCCATAAACAGTAGGATCGTTTGGCCCGATGCTATTTCCATACTTTTGCTTCCATTCTACGGCTCTTAGATAGCTTTCCCTATCAGTATAATAAAAAGCTCCTGTGGGTGTGAAAGTTCCCACCCGTTCTGCAGCATCTACTGTATATTTTAATCCATTGACATCTGCCATTTTCATATCTTTCCATACATTCTGCCAGGAAAAATTGTTGGAGTAATTAATCTGGGGTTTATTACCGCGAGCACCTTTTTTGGTAGTGATCAAAACCACACCAAACGCAGCCTTGGAACCGTAAATAGATGCTGACGCAGCATCTTTTAAAACAGTAATTGACTCGATGTCATTTGGGTTTACTACCTGTATACTGGGTATTTCTACGTTATCCAGCAATATCAGCGGTGCGTTTCCGCCGTTTAAAGAACCGATCTGCCCTCTGATCTTAATGATCGGGTCGGAGCCAACTTCTCCGCTGGGAACCGTTATGCTAAGGCCGGCGGCTGCACCCTGCAAACCCCTGCCCACATCCGCAATTGGTCTGCCTCCCAAAGTTTTGGAAACATTCACCGTAGATACGGAGCCTGTCAGGTTGCCCTTGCGCTGTGTACCATAACCTACCACCACCACGTCTTCCATAGTAGTGCCGGCAGTGCTCATGATTACGTTCACCGTGTTGCCGCTGGTTACCGTTACTTCTTTAGAGGGGTAACCTACGTAACTTAATACCAGCGTCTGCCCTGGTGCAGCATTAATGCTGAATTGACCCGCCTCATCGGTTTGGGTAAAACGGTTGGTACCTTTTACGGATACAGTTACGCCGCCAAGTGGCGTGGCATTTTCTGCCGTAACGATACCCGAAATCATTCTTTCCTGGGCAAATAATGCCAGACAGGAAAATAACAGCCCAATACTTAGGACTGTTAGTCGCAGTAATCTTTGCATAGCAAGTGTTTAGTTTTTAAATGTTTCAAAGTGTTTTGGATGATTAATAGGATAGCTTATGCGATTATTAATAGGAATTGGAAAAAAGTTTATAACACCTGTACGCCGGCTTCCACGTAAGGCTGCAGCATGGGATCCTCTGGTGACAATTCTGTAATCAGCAGGTCAATTTTATTCAGTTCACAAACCTGCAGGGGCTGCGCCGAATTGATTTTTTCAGAGATGGTGAGGCAAACCAGCTTTTTGGCTGAATCGATCATGGCTTTTTTCATCTGCACCACGTCCCAGTCGTTGTCCGATACGCCAAATGTTGTGTCTATGGCATTGATGCCTAAAAAGCAGATATCACTTTTGATTTGTTTTATTTTACTGATGGCATCGGGACCTACCGTTATCCTGGCGTTTTTAGACACCTTGTCACCCAGGGCAATCACATCTATGCTGGGATGGTTGATGTATTCTGCTATGGCGGGTATGCTGCCGGATATAAAAGTGGCATGCAATTCGGGCGGCAATGCTTTGGCCAGCTCTATTATGGTGGTTCCGCCGCCGGTGAGTACAAACATTCCTTCTTTAATTAACGTAGCCGCTTTTTGCGCTATGATGGCTTTTTTAAAATACGAATATACCTGTTCGTTCGACAGGGTGCCTTTATGAAAAGAGTTGGACAAGGCACCGCCATGAACTTTGATCAGTTTTCCTTCATCGGCCAGTTCCTGCAGGTCACGCCGAATGGTATCGTCCGATACATTCATGTCCTGACAAAGATTGGCTGACAGCACCTTATTATGAAGATTCACCTGATGTAGAATATACGCCAGTCGTTCTTTTTTAAGCATTCGTTAGTAGATTGCACCAAAATAAAACAAAATCCCGCAAAAGTCCGCATAAAAAAGTTTTTATGTGCAAAAACTGACTAAAAGTTGTGGGTAAACACAATTAAATATTGCAAAAAAACGCATATGTTCGGATGGGCTTGACAAGCCCATCAGAAGGTGAAACGTGCCGAAAGACCTACCGTAGCCGGTTCAAAACTAATATTGTTGATGAGGTTCAGCTCCGGTTTCCAGTCCAGGGACAGGTTGATGGGCAGTGTATTAAATTTATAGTCCAGCCCCAGCACTCCCTGGGCGCCTAAATTTTTCCCTTCGCCAAAACCTACATAAGCACCTCCACCAATAAACCAGGCCAGTCCTTCCGCACTTCCAATTGCTGTATGTTTTTCTATCAGGGCGCCAATGGCAAACGGGTCACCAAAAGAAATCAATCCTTCAAGGGCGGTAGTGCCACTTAAAAAGTGTTTGATCGATATCGAATTGTTGACCGCTGCGTCGTTGCTGCTGAAACGAATACCAACGCCGGTTTTGTAATTCTGTGCCTGGACCAATGAACAAGCTGATAAAACAATAATGATCGTCAAGAGTAACCTGCGGTTCATATAGGGAGTTTAAAAAAAGAACGAAGATAAAAGGAAGTGTATTGTCTGTTGTTTTTTTGATTTGAAAATTAATGGCGGTTACAATTCTGATGACGTTATTGGCTGCTGCATGATGGGAGAGATAGTAATTATAGGAAAAGCGAAAACTTATTTAAAAAACCGGTTGATGCAACATTTTCAAATGTCCCTATCACTGTTCGATATATCTCCATATAGGATTTTGAAGAAATGATATTGCCTCTCCGTTCTGTCATGCTGAACTTGTTTCAGCATCTCCTGATAACTCTTTTAAAACCCCATATGGTAATTGTTGGCAGTTGGCAATTGACGGAAGAAAACTTCTTTAAAACCCTAAATGATAGTTCTTCTTCAAAAGTCCATATGATTACGTACTGTACTCCGGTAGTCAGCGCTTCTTACTTTTTCTCCCCGAAAAAGGGGAGAAAAAAGTTCAAGGCCAACTGATGGCTCCGCCCGTTTGGCCGGTCCACGCACAGCAACTCCCATTCCTGAGTGTGTCTTTCTTTATGGTTTGTAGATAATCTGTAATGTTCCTGCTGATATGGGGTTTTCAAGAAATTCAAATCCTTTTGCGTGTTGTGATGAAATCCTGCAGGCGCTGTATCCCGCTATCCTTTTCTCACAGCAATACGTCTCTGAAGTTAATGCGGGATAAGGCGCTGCACCAGGC